>JAPWVA010000148.1 GCA_028275245.1 Actinomycetota bacterium | reverse complement strand
GCCGGTAGGGCGCTGGTGCTCCCGGCCCTGGTGGAGACCTATGCGGTGCTGGCCTTCATCGTCACCATCATCCTGCTGATGGTGGTGGTGCGGGGCACCTATTGATGACGGAGGAAGGACCCCGGGACCGGTTCCCGGGCTAGTGAGATGGGAAAGCGAGGACATGTCCCTGGAAAAACTCCTGGAGAAGATAGAGGAAGAGGCGCGCCGGGAAGCGGAGGAGATCCTCGCCCGGGCTCGCGAGGAGGCCGGGAAGATCGAACGGGAAGGGAATGAGGCGGCCGCCCGGAGGAAGGAGGATGTTATCCGGTCCTTTTCCGAGAGGGCGGAGAGGGAGAAGTCCAGGATACTCAGCCAGGCGAGGATGGAATCCCGCATGCTGCTCTCCAAGGCAAGGGAGGAGTTGCTCAACGCCTCGGTATCGGAGGCCAGGGGACAGGTGCTCGCCTGGGACAAGGAGGAATACGCCACCTGGCTCAAGGGTCTCATAATCTCCCATGCCCGGGGGGGCGAGGAGGTGCTGGCCTCTCCCTTCGACGCCGAGCTGCTGGATGGGGGACTCCTGGACCAGGTCAACGGCACGCTGGAGGAACGGGGTCTTCAACCCCTGCGGCTTTCCGGAGACAGGATTCCGGCGGAAAGGGGAGTGGTGCTCCGTAGGGGTGGGGTGGCCGTCAACCTTACCCTGGATGCCCTAGTGCGCGAGCTGAGGGAGAGATTCGAGGAGGAGCTGATAGATCTCTTGTTCGGGAGAGGGCGATAGATGGGATTTTTTCCCGTAAACGACAAGAAATGGAAGGTAGCCTTAGGAATGGGAAAGCCCCCGGGCCTGCGGCCGGTGGTATCGCGTCCCGCTATCCGGGCCATGAGGGGTTTCAGCGAACCCTTGCGGTACGGGCACGCAGTGGGCCGGATAAGGGTGGTGGAGGCGGGACTGCTCTCCCCTCACCGCTTGGTACGTCTCATGGAGGCCGACTTCGAGGAGGCCCTGAGGATTCTTGAGGAAGTGGACGTGGGTTCCTACCTGGCAGGGGCCAGGACGGCGGCGGAGGTGGACGCTGGCCTCCTCCGCTACCTCAAGGATGTTTACCGTTACCTGGGGGAGATATTGCCCAGGGGTTCCTACCTCCTCGATTACTTCCTATGCAAGTACGATTTCCATAACCTGAAGGTGCTTCTCAAGGCGGAGATGGGAGGAGGCGAAAAGGGCCTGCTTCCCGGGGTGGGGAGGATAGAGGTGGAAGTCCTGAGGAGAGGGTTGGCTCAGCCTTCGCTGCTGCCCTCCCCTTACCGGGAGCTGGTGGAGGAGGCGGCCGGGAAGGGCTTCTCCCCCGAGGACCTGGAGGCCATATGCGACCGTTACTTCCTCCAACACCGCCTGCAGCTGGCGAGGATGGAGGGAAACGCCCTCCTGATCAAGTTCTCCACCCTTTCCATAGACCTGGCCAACCTCAAGGCCTTGGTGAGAGCGAAGTTCGTGAACAAGGACCCCTCCTTTCTCCAGGGCGTGTTGGTGGAGGGCGGGGAGATAAAGCCCGCGGAGCTGCTCAGGCTGTACCCTGAGCCCTGGGAGACCATGGTGAAGAGGCTTGAATCCATGCCTTATTCCCGGGAGCTATTGAGGCTGTTGGAGTCTTACGAGGACAGGAAACGCCTTACCGACTTCGACCGCCGGGCGGATGACCTGCTCATGGAGCTGGCGGCTCGGGCCCGCAGGATATCGGTGGGGGTGGAGCCCATCTTCGCCTACGTCAGAGCCAGGGAGAACGAGGTCACAGTGCTGCGAGTCCTTCTTATGGGCAAGCTGCACAACCTCTCTCCCGAGGAGATAGAGAAAGTGCTCCGGAGGCTCTATACCGAGGAATTGGAGGGAAGGCTGTGAAGGTGGCCATGATAGGAGGTCGCACCTCTACCCTAGGCTTCAAGGCTGTGGGCGTGGAGGTGGTCGTGGCCGAGGTGCCGGAGGACGGTCCTCGGCTCTGGGATGAGTTGGAGAAGGACAAGTACGCGGTGGTCATGGTCACCGAGCCGGTGTTCGAGGCCATAAAGAGGGAGCGGAAGGACTTCCCTCCCTCGGAAGGCTTACCGGTGGTGCTGGTCGTACCCGCCGTGACGGGGCCCCGCGGGATCGGAATGGCTAGGATTCGCGAGAAGGTCCGGAAGGCGGTGGGGGCGGAGATATGAAGTGGACGCGATTATACGGAAGTATGCCGAGCCTCGAGAAGAGAGGTCGACGAAGGAGATGAAGGAGATGTCCGAGGAAGCGGGCGTGGTGGTGAAGGTTTCAGGACCCCTAGTGGTGGCCCGGGGTCTACCCCGGCCCAAGATGTATGACCTGGTCAAGGTGGGCAAGGACCGCCTGATGGGTGAGATCATCGAGCTCAGGGGGGACCGTGCCTCCATACAGGTCTACGAGGAGACGGCGGGCGTGGGACCCGGAGACGAGGTTATAAGCACCGGAGAACCCCTGAGCGTGGAGCTGGGGCCGGGGCTTTTGACCTCCATCTACGACGGGGTCCAGAGGCCCCTGGACAAGATCAGGGACAAGTACGGCAATTTCGTGGTGAGAGGTGTGGAGGAGCCCGGCCTTGACCGGAACCGCAGGTGGCACTTCCAACCCCTTGTGAAGGAAGGCGACGAGGTGAGCCCAGGGGACGTTCTGGGCGTGGTGCAGGAGACACCGGTTATCCAGCACCGGATCATGGTCCCGGTGGGTGTGGAAGGCAGAGTGGTGCACATTGCCGAGGGCGAGCATACCGTCACCGAGGACATAGCCGTGATAGAGACCTCCCGGGGGGAGATGCCGGTGCAGATGATGCAGCGCTGGCCGGTAAGAAAGCCCCGCCTCTACGCGGAGAAGTTAGCCCCCTACGAGCCGCTGGTTACCGGGCAGCGCATTGTGGACACCTTCTTTCCGGTGGCCAAAGGCGGCACTGCATGCGTGCCCGGGCCATTCGGGTCCGGAAAGACGGTACTCCAGCACGCCATCGCCAAGTGGGCTAACGCCCAGATCGTGGTGTTCGTGGGTTGCGGGGAGCGCGGGAACGAGATGACTGACGTACTCCTGGAATTCCCGGAGCTCACTGACCCCTATTCCGGTCAGCCCCTCATGCTCCGAACCGTACTTATAGCCAACACCTCAAACATGCCGGTGGCGGCTCGGGAGGCCTCCGTTTACACGGGGATCACCATCGCCGAGTACTTCCGGGATATGGGCTATCACGTGGCGCTCCAGGCTGACTCCACTTCCCGCTGGGCGGAGGCTCTGAGGGAGATCTCTGGGCGCCTGGAGGAGATGCCCGGAGAGGAGGGCTACCCCGCCTACCTGGGTACCCGCTTGGCAGCCTTCTACGAGCGGGCCGGGAGGGTGATATGCCTGGGAAAGGACCGCAGGGAGGGATCGGTCACCGCCATCGGTTCGGTCTCCCCTCCGGGCGGGGACCTTTCCGAGCCGGTCACCCAGGCCACGTTAAGGGTGGTAAAGGTCTTCTGGGGATTGGAAGACAGGCTGGCCTTCGCCCGCCATTTTCCCGCCATAAACTGGCTGAACAGCTACAGCCTCTATATGGATAAGACCAAGGAATACTGGTCGGAGGCGGTGGACCCCACCTTCGGCGACATGCGGGAGGAGGCCATGGAAATACTCCAGAGAGAGGCCGAGCTGCAGGAGATAGTGAGGCTGGTGGGGATCGAGGCCCTCTCCGACGAGGAGAGGCTGGTGTTGGAGACCGCCCGTTCCATACGGGAGGATTTCCTCCAGCAAAACGCCTTCGACGAGGCTGACGCCTTCACTTCCCTGGAAAAGCAGTTCCGGCTGCTGAGGATCATCCTGGCTTTCCATCACTGGGCCAAGGACCGGCTGGAGGCTGGCGAGAATATTTCCGACATACTCAGGCATCCCGTGAGGGAGGAGATAGCCAGGGCCAAGTTCATCCCCGAGGCCGAGCTGGAGAGGCTGGACCGCCTGGAGGCGAGGATGAGGCAGGGGGAGGAGGCCCTGGCCGGCGATAAGGGCGAGGATTGAAAGAGGCCCCAATCCCCGCGCACCGGGCAGAGTGGTTTTCCGGTCGGACGAGGAGCGAGGAAGATGCTGAAGGAATACATGACAGTCAGGGAGATAGTGGGCCCCCTTATCCTGGTGGGGGGTGTGGAGGGAGCCAAGTACAACGAGCTGGTGGAGGTGGAGTTTCCCGACGGTTCCTCCGGATACGGAAACGTCCTCGAGGTGGAGGAGGACGTGGTCCTCATCCAGTCCTTCGAATCCACCAGCGGCCTCAACATAGCCCAAACCAAGGTTCGCTTCACCGGCAGGGGGCTGGAACTGCCGGTTTCCCGGGACATGTTGGGCAGGGTTTTCGATGGCCTGGGCCGTCCCATCGACAAGGGGCCCCACATCGTGCCGGAAAAAAGATTGGACATCAACGGCAACCCCCTTAACCCCTATGCCCGGGACTATCCCACCGA
>JAPWVA010000147.1 GCA_028275245.1 Actinomycetota bacterium | reverse complement strand
ATGATAAGCCAGCTGATAGTGGTGGAGGGGGAGCAAGTCTTCCCTGACAGGCAGCGCTACTGGAGGGAGGAGAGCTGGAAAGGCCCTAAGGAGGGAAATTCCCTAAGTTCCACCGGATACCAGTACATCACTGTAGACGGCGGGCGTTCCGCCTACGTGAGGGGCAAGAAAGTGGAGTCCGCCCTGGGAACGGCGGCATGGGTATACTATACCCCTCCCCCCGGGGATAGACGTTACTTCGATTTCATTGGGACGGTGAAGCTGCTTGCCACGGGCCCGGCAGGGCTTTCGGTCCGAGAGGAGGGGGAGGTCCTGACACTTCACTTCACCGTGGACCTGGAGGAGATATTAAAAACCAAGTTCGCGGAGGCGGGAGAGGAATGGCGGGAGGAGCTCTCGCGACAGTTGGAGGAGGGCTTGGGGAGAGAATTACCGGTGGAGATGCGCCTGTCACGAGGGAGTTACTTGCCCCTGGAGCTCAGAGCGGAAAAGGAGCTGGTGAGGGAAGGGGTGAGGGCCTATACCCAGCTCACCTGGCGTTTCTCCGGTTACGGGGAGGAACCGTCATCTCGTATAGAGCCACCGGCCTTCTACGTCAAGGCAGGTTGAGCATCTCAACGGTCCCGGCCTCCCGCGAGGCTAGCCGTGGGGGCAGGACCCTCTTCGCAGGTTGTTATAATGGGCCGAGGTACGCCGAGCAGGGGGGCGTTGCGGTGATGGTGCCGGGCATGGGCGAATCACGGCTGGCAGGAGGTCATGCCCGCCCTGTCGTGGGTTGGAGCGGGGCGTGGGACAGCGGCGGTGTCCTCCACCAAGAGGATAGCCGTGCTGGAAGGAGGCGTCCGCTTTGTCCTCGAGGAAGGAGGTAGCATCATGCAGGCGGCGGTGAAGCCGGCATCCTTCGTGCTCATATTGGTGAGCGTTTCCCTGGCCATCGCGGGGCAGATCTGCCTTCGCCGGGGAATGGAGGGCCTCAAGGCGAGGACGGGAATGGAGACTGGGGAACTGATCAGGAAGCCGCTGACCTTTGCCAGGGAGGTGGCCAGGAGCTTCACCGTCATCCTCGGTCTAGCCCTTTTCGTGGCCTCGGCCGCCTTCTGGCTGGTGGTCCTGGCCGACGTGCCCCTGGGGATCGCTTATCCCTTCGTGAGCCTCACCTACATAGTGGTTCTCCTCTACGACAAGCTCTTCGAGTCCTACCGAATCTCCCTGTGGAACTGGCTGGGGGTAGCGGCCATCGTGGCCGGGGTGCTGCTCATATCGGTGGGGCGGATGGGAAGCTGATGGAGGTCCTGGCGTGAGGGTGGTCTTCGACGGGACTCCCTTCCTGCTGGAAAAGACCGGGGTGGGCCATTATACCTACCACTTGATTCTCGGCCTCAAGGAAGTGGAGCCTTCCTTGGAGGTGGCCGTCATGGCCATTTCCCTCCGGGGCGGCCATCGCCTGTCTGGGGTCGAGCTACCCGAAGGGGTGGAGGCCCGGGGCTTCAATCTCCCCGCCAACCTGCTCTACTATATCCTGTGGCCCCGGACCAATTTCCTTTCCGCCGAGAGGCTGGTGGGGAGGATGGACGTGTTCCACGCCACCAATTACCAGGCACCCGCCCTGCGGGAGGCAGCCCTGGTGAGCACCGTTCACGACGTGAACTTCGTGCGCTTTCCCGAGATGCAGAGCCGGGGCATGAGGCGTTTCATCGAAGGCCTGCCGCGCCTGCTTCGCCGTTCCAGCGTGGTGCTGGCTGATTCCCACTTCACCCGCCAGGAGATACTGGAGCTCTACGACCTTCCAGAGGAGAAAGTGGAGGTGGTATACCCGGGCCTGAACCCTCTTTTCCTGCGAAAACCCCGGGAGGAGGACGTGCACAGGGCCCTGCAGGCCTACGGCATCGAGCCCCCTTATCTGGCGTACATAGGCAACCTCCATCCCAGGAAGAATCTGGTGACGCTGCTGGAGGCCTACGCCCTGTTCCGCGAAAGGGGTTACCCCCAACGACTGGCGGTCATCGGAGGAGGGGGACTGGGGCGCATGAACCAGGTGGAATTCCGGAAGATTTGCCGCCGGGTGGAGGAACTGGGCTTAGAGGAATGGGTGAGGTTCACAGGGTACGTACCTGACGAGACCCTGGTCTGCCTGTTGAGCCGGGCTGACATGCTGGTCTTCCCCTCTCTCTACGAGGGATTCGGGCTTCCACCGGTGGAGGCCATGGCCTGCGGGGTCCCCGTGGTGACCAGCCGCCGTGCCTCCCTCCCCGAGGTGGTGGGGGACGCCGCCCTGCTGGTGGAGGACCCGCTGGACCCGGTGGAGATTGCGGATAAGATGGCGCTCCTGTTTGAGAACGAGGAGCTCCGCCGACTGCTGGTGGAAAGGGGTCGGAAAAACGCCGGACGGTTTCACTGGAGGACCACGGCGGAGCAGGTCCTCTCCATCTATCGGAGGGTAGCCAGTTAACCCTCCCGATTCGCCCGAGAGGGTCCGTGCCGGTGCCGGAGTTCCCAGTGACGCGTAGAGAACTCAACCCGGCAAGGAGCGGGTACGGTGGATAGTCGCGGGTTCCGCGAAAACTTGTCCACCCGTTTTTCGCATCGCCGTTTTCCCGCCGTATAGGCAAGGCGAAGGGACCTGCGCCGCTGGACGGTATCTTCGAAGGACCTGGAGACACGAGACCGATGGCAAGGGAAAGGTTACGGGTGAGCCTGGTGGCCACTCTATACAACGAGGCGAAGGGCCTGAAAGCCTGGTGGGAGAGCATCTTGTCCCAGACCAGGAGGCCCGACGAGTTGGTGGTGGTGGATGGGGGCTCCCGAGACGGAACGCCTGAGATACTGGCGGAACTTTCCGCAAGTGCCCCCTTCCCGGTCTCGGTGGAGGTGGTGGAGGGCTGCGGTATCGCAGCTGGCAGAAACCGGGCCATCGAGAAAGTCTCCCACCCCGTCATCGCCGTGACCGACGGGGGATGCGTCCTCCACCCGGAGTGGTTGGAGAGGCTACTCCGTCCCATGGAGGAGGACCCGGACATCGCCCTCGTGGCCGGCTTCTACCGGCCCCTGGCCGAGGGTTTCTTCCAGGAGGTGGTGGCTTGCGCCACCATCCCCCTCCCGGAGGAACTGGATGAGGAAAGCTTCATGCCCTCCTCCCGCTCCATCGCCTTCCGAAGAAAGGTCTGGGAAATGGTGGGTGGCTACCCTGAGTGGTTGGAGACCGGGGAGGACATGTACTTCAACTTCAGGTGGAAGGAATTGGCGATAAGGCATGCCGTGGCGAGCGACGCCGTGGTCTTCTGGCCCATGCGGGAGGACGCCAGATCCCTGTTCCGGCAGTACTTCCGCTATGCCCGGGGGGACGGGGTGGCGGGGATGTATCCCAGGCGTCACCTACTCCGCTTCTCCGCCTACGGGTGCCTTTCTTCGGCCTTGCTCCGCCGCAAGAAGATGGAACTCGCGCTCCTGGCGGCGGCGGGTTGCGCATATGCTTCCCGCTTCTGGAGGAGGGTGCCGGTCTACGTGACCGGAGGTCCAGCCACGAGAGCGATGGCCTATGCCGTGGTCCCCGCCTTGCTCTTTTACATAGACCTGGCCAAGATGGCGGGGTACCTGGATGGCTTAAGGCGAAGGATATGGACGAGGGGTAGGCGACCATGAGGGCGGTGCTGGTGGTGATCAACTACAACACGCGGGATGACCTGAGGGCCTGCCTACTCTCGGCCGAGGAAAAGTTGCCTGACTACCCAGTGGTGGTGGTGGACAACGGCTCTCATGACGGTTCTCAGGAGATGGTGGAGAGGGATTTCCCCCGGGCGAGGCTGGTGAGGAATCGGGGGAATCTAGGCTACGCTTCCGCCTGCAACCTTGGAATCAAGGTCACCTCGGAGCCTTACGTGTTCATCCTCAACAGTGACGTGGAGTTCCCCGGGAACGGGCTGGAGGAGATCCTAGAATTTATGGACAGGCACCCGGAGGTGGGGGCGCTGGGTCCCCTGGTGCTCAACCCCGACGGCAGCCGCCAGATGTCTTGCCGGCGCTTCCCCTCCCTCCTCGAGAGCGTGGTCCACGGTTTCCTGGGCGAGCTGTGGCCCAACAACCCCCTCACCCGGAAGTACCAGCTCAAGGACCTCCCCGCAGACCGGCCCCGTGAGGTGGACTGGGTCTCCGGAGCGGCAATGCTCCTGCGCAGGGAGGCGGTGGAGAATGTGGGCGGCTTCGACGAGAGGTACTTCATGTATGTGGAAGACGTGGACCTCTGCTGGAGACTACGCCATGCAGGATACCGGGTCTACTTCCACCCAGGCTTCCGGGTGGTCCACAAGGTGGGAAGGTCCAGCTCCCAGCAGTCACTGCGCATGCTCTGGGAGCACCACCGGAGCATGCTCGTCTTCTTCCGACGCCGCTACCGCGGCTGGAAAGGAGCCCTGGCGGCGGTGCCAGTATACCTGGGGGTGCTAGCCCGTTTCGCCATCACCGCCGCCTCCCGCGTATTGCGCG
>JAPWVA010000146.1 GCA_028275245.1 Actinomycetota bacterium | reverse complement strand
GGTGGGAGCCGCCACCGAGGCGAGGATGGGAATGCCCACCCGGGCCGCCTTGAGGGCCATCTCGTAGCTTATCCTACCGGATATGAAGAGGATCTTGTCTTCCAGGATAACCCTCCTCATGGCGCACAAGCCCACCGCCTTATCCAGGGCGTTGTGCCTCCCTACGTCCTCGGCCACCACCACCGCGGCGCCATCCGGCCGGAACACCGCCGCCCCGTGGGTCCCCCCGGTCCGGGGAAATAACACCTGACTCTCCTCCATCCTCCGAGCAAGGGTAAAAAGGACATCGCGGGCCACCCTGGTGTCGGCCTCAACCTTCACCTCCCCCAACTGGGCCAGGGCCCTTATGTCCGCTCCCCCGCACCCAGTCCTCACCAGGAAGTTGCCGGCGAAGCGTTGCAAGGACGACGGCCCCTCCACCTCCAGCTCCACCACGTCTCCGCTCTCCGGTCCCGCTTCCCGGCGCGCAGGGTCTGTCTCCCTCTCCAACTGCCCGCAGTGGCGCAAGAGTTTCACCTGGGAGACATCCCTTATGACCCTCTCGCTCAGGCAGAAGCCCACGGCCAGCTCCTTGTCCATCCCCGGTGTCCTCATCAGGGCCACCAGGGGCAAGCCGTTCACCCTGATCTCCAGGGGAAGCTCCAGCACCACTTCGTCGTACCGTTCATCGGGCTGGGGCCTCCCCGCCTCTACCCTTAATATCTTCCAGTTCTCGGTGGCCATGGCCCTATGATAGCCAGGGGCGGAGGCCAGGAAAAGGACGGCGACCGGTCCCGGTTTCGTGGGCAGCCGGGAACGAGAGAGGGTAGTCCGCATTTCCACGCAGGGCGCGGGATGGCCGGCACGGTGGAAGGGGAAGGGTCAGGAACGATAGCGGGAAGCTCCCTTCCCTGGGACCCCACACCGGCTGGAAGGGACCTTTTTGATCCTTCACCGGAAGCCATTCCGGGGAGCCCATACTCCGGTCACCGGACCGGCCGAGGGTAGCCTTTCCGACCCCGGGGTTGGGTTCCCATGCGGCAGTGGGAATACGGGCATAAGTGGTAGCGGGAAGAAGGGCTGGGAGGATGGACTTACCTGCATCTGCCATGACCTTAGCGGGAATACGGGCATATGTGGTAGCGGGAAGACGGGGTAGTGTGGCCAACTCCTCGTCCTCGCGCGGGTATCCACCGAGGAGCCTTCGAGGTTCCGCCCACACTCGACAGGGATGGTCTAAAGGCTTAATCCCGGCGGGAGAGGTAAGTCCCGGCGGCAGGGGTGCCCGTCCGGCGGGGAAAATCGGGTTGGAAGCCTATGCGGTCCCCCGGCCGTGTCCCGGTTTCCCTCAGCACTCCCGCCGGTAGCTCCACCACCGTCCTGGAGCGGAGCACCAGCGGGCTTAATCTGCCTGGCCGCATGCCCAGCACCACCCGTGCCACGATGCCCTTGGCGTCCAGAAACAGCACGTCGATGGGATATCGCATCCCGAAGGTGTGTACCTGCCAGCAAGGGCGGAGGATGAGGCCCTCCCCTGGCGAGAGGCCCTCAGAGCCCAGGAGGCCCCTCAACCTCTCCCGGGCTCTCGAGGCCATCCGGGCCCTCTCCGCCAACACCACCCCACGATCCAGGTTGATGACCCTGTATAATCGCATAAGCGAAAAATAATGTCCCGGAGCGGGCTCCGCAAGTAAGACCGGTCGCTGGCCGACCGCCCTGCCCCGTGTTGTCCCGAATCGGGATCCCGGCGGTCACGGGACGAAGGGAGGGCCGTTGGAGCTGGTAAAAAGGTTGCTGGTTGGCGGAAAAATTCCAGGATGCCCTACCGTTTGCTGAAGGGAGAGCCGTTGGAGCTGGTAAAAAGGTTGCTAGAGGGAGATTCCAGGGCCGCCGCCAGGCTCATAAGCATGGTGGAGGAAAGGAATCCCTCCGCACCTGCCGCGCTGGCCTCCATCTATCCCCATACAGGGAGGGCCCACGTGGTGGGCATCACCGGTCCTCCGGGGGTGGGCAAGAGCACCCTGTTGCGAGCCCTTTCCCGCACCTTGCTGGACAAAGGGATGAAGGTTGGCATCATCGCCGTGGACCCCAGCAGTCCCTTCGGGGGTGGAGCCCTGCTGGGAGACCGGATCAGGATGCAGGACCTCTCCACCGAAAAGGGGGTGTTCCTCCGTTCCATGGGCACCCGGGGAACCCCGGGAGGCCTCTCGGCCTCCACCGGGGCGGCGGTGGACATCCTGGACGCCATGGGGATGGACATGGTGTTGGTGGAGACGGCGGGAGCTGGCCAATCGGAGGTGGACGTGGCGGGCATCGCCCACACCTGCGTGGTGATAACCATGCCTCGTAGCGGGGACGACATACAAGCCATGAAGGCGGGCCTCATGGAGGTGGGGGACATCTTCGTGGTCAACAAGGCGGACCTACCGGGCGCGGAGGAAGCCCTTCGCCTGCTGGAGGGCGCCCTCCGCCTGGATCCTCGTGGCCGGGACAGGGTCCCCCCCGTCATCAGGACAGCGGCCTTTACCGGGGAGGGGGTGGACCTGCTGAGGGAGGAGATCCTGGAGCATCGCCGCTACCTGGAAGAGCGGGGACTCTGGGAGGAGAGGTTTCGCCGCCGCCTCCTCCAGCAGGTGATGAACTTGGTGATGGAAGAGGCAGGGGCGCGGCTCCGGGAGATCCTGGAAGGGGGAAGGCGATGCGCCCACGTCCTCGAGCGCCTGCTGGAATCTAGGGAGACCGACCCCTACACGGCCGCGCGGGAGATCGCCGCGGATCTCCTGCGCGACAACGATTGACCGCGACCAGGCCCGCCTACCCATGGCGGAAGGGCCCCGGATCCCCCACGGCAGGTCGACCGGGTGGCCCACGGGACCGGGCGTCAAGGGCTGCCGGTTAGGGAGGGCACGGAAGCGGTAAAAACGAGGTGTTCGCGGTCCGCCAGGTCCCCCGGCACCCGCTATCCCACCACCCGGTCCCGCCCCCGGGCGCGGAAGCAGAGATGACATCACTCCTTGGCCTGTGGCAGGAACTGCTTACCGGGACCCACCCATGGCTCATCCTCAGGCATGGAAGCGGAAGAGGATGACGTCACCGTCTCGCACCGGGTAATCCCGACCTTCCACCCGTACCGCACCCGCCTCCCTGGCAGCGGCGAAGGAGCCGTGCCGTATGAACTCGTCCCAGGGGATTACCTCTGCCCGGATGAAACCCTTCTGCATGTCGCTGTGAATCCTTCCCGCCGCCTCCAACGCGGTGGTCCCCTCCCTCACCGGCCAGGAGCGGGCCTCCCCCGACTCGGTGGTGAAGAAGCTGATGAGACCCAGGAGGCGGAAAAGGCGCCGAAGGAGTTCCTCCCTACCCAACCTCTCCAGCCCATAAAGGGAAGCCAGCTCCCGGCGCTCCCCCTCCTCCAGCTCCACCAGCTCCGCCTCCAGCTCTGCGCACACCCTGATGGACTCCACCCCGTGCTCCCCGGCCTTCCTCCTCACAATCTCCCAGGTCTCGCTTTCGCCCTGCAACTCGGCCTCACCCACGTTAGCCACGTAGATCACCGGCTTGGCGGTCAGGAGGAACAGCTCCGAGACCACCTCCCAGTCCTCCTCCGATAGGTCCATCGAGAACAAGGGTAGTCCCTGGTCCAGCCAGCCCTCTAGCTTCTCCAAAACCGACAGCTCCCCCTGTTTATCCCGGTCCCCGCTCCTAGCCGCCTTCTCGATCCTGACCTTCCTCCTTTCCACCGACTCCAGGTCGGCCAAGACCAGCTCCGCGTTGACCACGTCGATATCCCTAGCCGGGTCCAGGCCGGACATCACATGGGAGACGTCGGGGGCATTGAAGCATCTCACCACGTGCACCAGCACGTCCGCCTCCCTCACGTGGGCCAGGAAGCGGTTTCCCAGTCCCTCCCCCCGGTGGGCGCCCTCCACCAAGCCCGCAATATCCACTATCCGCATGTCAGCCGGGACAACCCTCTGGCAACCCGCCGCCTCCGCCACCCTTTCAAGGCGCTCATCGGGGACATAGGCCACCCCCACGTTGGGATCCACGGTGCAGAAGGGATAGCCCGCCACCGCCGCGCCGGCGCCGGTGAGGGCGTTGAAGAGGGTGGACTTTCCCGAGTTGGGAAGCCCGATGATGCCGACCTTCAGGGGCATATCCACCTCCTTTTGCCCATCATAGCAACCCCCATTTCCCGGCACCAGCGGTATGCTCGGGTTAACCCACCGGGTGGTCGGTGAGACCCCCTAACCTCGGGAAGGTCGACGAGACGGGAGGGAAAGTGCGCCGGTCTACCTGATCAGCGCCTTGACCACGGCGGCGCCCGGACGGGTTGACGGAAGGAAAGGGAGGGAAGGAACGGTCCACAGCGATAGGATCCCAGGACATGTCGCTTCCCCCTCCGGCGATCCCATCGCCCCCGTCCAGCGAGGCGATCCCCGGGAAAACCCCGCTCTAGCTGGGGGCAGGTAACGGGTCCAAGGTTGGGGCGGAAAGCTCT
>JAPWVA010000144.1 GCA_028275245.1 Actinomycetota bacterium | reverse complement strand
ATATTAGACGCCTACATTCAACCACCCCCGTAGACCGCCCGGGAAGGCGATGCCCGTAGAACGCCCGGGAAACAACCGGGCTCCCTAAAGCGGGCCCCCGGCCCAGGGTCCCCTGGGAACCCGGGATAATGGGGATCCCTGGAGGAAGATGACCCGGAAGATGATGAGGCAATGCGCCCCAGTAATGCGCCCCAGCCCGCCGGCGGGGCCGGTCAGGTCATGCGGTCAGCCAGGACCCGGAAGATGATCTTCTCAGCCACTTGCTCCGCCGGGACCGCGTAGCGCCTCTCCAGGATGGCAGTACGCAAGCGCAGGACCTTGTCCATCCTAACCTCGGGAAGATCCAAAAGGTAGCGTAGGAGTTCCGGATCCCCGTGAGCGGAAGCCTCCTCAACCCTGTGGTCCGCCTCGCCCCGGATCCCCCCACCCACCGAGGGAAGGTGCCTGATGATGCGGTGGGCCTCCTCCCTGGAGATCTGCATCTTACTTGCCTCCCTTCCTTGCCTCCGCTGTGATTATCGGCACGGCCAACGGGTGTTTGAATAGCCATTTGGTATTATCCGGGGCCAACCTCCGGTTTCACCCCTGGCCGTCGGGAAGGTCCCGGGCCAGCACGCAGGCTATCACCGCACCCGTTCCCCACTCCTTCAGCACCTTGGCCCCCTCGCTCAGGGTGGCTCCGGTGGTGAGGACGTCGTCCACCAGCAAAACCGACCTCTCCCGAGCCGCATCGGACCGGCAAAGAGGTGAAGGGCGGAAGGCATCCCGCACGTTACCGAGCCTTTCCTCCAGGCCTAACTCCACTTGGGGACGGGTGTGCCTCACCCGCTGGAGCAAGGGTGCAAAGGGAAGTCCCAGGCAGGAGCTCACCTGCCGGGCTAGCAGCTCCGCCTGGTCATATCCCCTCTCCCTGCGACGGCGGGGATGGGCGGGAACGTGGGATACCAGGAAATCCCCACTGGCCAGCCGGGGAGCCACCTCCGCGGCCAACATGGCCCCCAGCGGCCTGGCCAGCACAGCCACCCCCCGGTACTTGAACTCGTGGATGAGCTCCCTCAGGGGGTCCCGGTAAAGTCCCAGGGCCACCGTTCCATCCAGGTGCTTCAAATGCTCCCGGCAATGATTGCAGGCCTCCACGGGATACTGGGTGGGGCGCCCACAACGAAGGCAGGAGGGACCTCTGGGACGGGTGATGTTTACCAGGCAGGAAGGGCAGATCAACCTTCCCGGGTGATCCCCGCACCCGGCACAGACAACGGGAAACGCCATGTCAACGAAGAAAGACCTCACGCCCATGTTTTCAAAGTTATATATAATATATAATTTGTCAATCATGGGTAAGGAGTTCTGGTATCACCGGGCCCCGGGGGTCGTGGCGTTCCCAGTGAAGGAGCAGGGGGCCGAGCGGTGCGCACCGCCGGAGTTGTCCCAGGACAAGGCGGACGGCATCAGTCCCCAAGTCAATTCACCTGGCCGTGAGTCCTCGAGGGCCACCCGGGGATGTGGGCTCCCTCCTGGAGGAAAAGACCTGTGTCCCCGCGCGCTAACCACGATGGGAGGCTGATTTCGAATGGGCGTGCTCCAGGAATCGCCCATGCATTTTTGGTTAACTAGCACGGCAAGGGCAAAGCTCCTTCCGGCGGGTACGTTCCGGGAACCTTGAAGGAATGGAGTGCCTAGATGGATGCGGCCCGAATCACGAGCCTGGGGGAGGATAAAGGGTACGGGGACCGATAACAGGTCCCGGGGAATGTAATGAGTTCTTGAGAGGGGTTCTTTTCGGGGGCTGCCCAGCACCCATATTTCCCATGAGCTGGGGGATGGTCATCCCGCGGTTGAAGTGGCCCTTCGATGGGCAGAGTACAGGCGCCATGGTGCCGAGGGAAGGAGAGAACCCGGGAATTACCCCCCCTCGGGGCTGACTTCCGGCCCCTCATCCTCTAGGAGGGAAAGCTGTCCCTCAGGGAGCAGAGCAGAGCCAGGAACGATGCACACACCGGAGTGGATGATGGTGCCCTCCTCGATAACGCTGCGATGGCCTACCACCGAGCCTGAGATGACCGCCGCTCCCTGCTGTACTTCCGCCTCCATCCCCACGATGCTGTCCATCACGTGGGCCTCCTTGCCTATGTAGCTGTCCGCCCATTTTACACCGCGGTAGAGGATGGCCCCCTCGTCTATGACCGTTCTGTCCCCCACCACCAGGGGTCCGAAAAGTCGCGCGCCCCTCTTCACCAGGCACCCGGAGCCTATGCATATGGGCCCCACCATGACCACCCCGTCCTCGATCACCGTGTCCTCCCCAATCCAAACATCCTTACCTATCCGAACCCCCGGTATCCTCACCTTCACCTTACCCGTGAGGGCATCAAAGTTCCCTTGCTTGTATTCCTCCAGGCTCCCCACGTCGTTCCAGTAATCATTGTGCAGAAAGCCATAGAACTCCACCCCCTCCTCCACCATGCGAGGAAAGAGCTCGCTCCCGAAGTCGTAGAACCTGCCGGCAGGGATCATATCCAGCACCTCCGGCTCGAAAACGTAGATACCGCTGTTGGCCAGGAAACTCCTGGCTTCATCCCGCGATGGCTTTTCCTGGAATCCCACCACTCGGTGGTCCTCGTCCACGATCACCACGCCGTACTTGGAGGGGTCGCTCACCGGGGTGAGCACCAGGGTGGCCAACCCTCCCTTCTCCCTGTGGAAACCCACCAGAGCCGTCAGGTCAAGGTCAGTGAGGGCATCCCCACTTATCACCAGGAAAGTGCCATCCCTCAGCTCCTTTTCCAGCTTCTTGACACCCCCTGCGGTGCCCAGCAATTCCTCCTCGTGGGAATAGGTTATGGAGACGCCGAACCTCGACCCGTCACCGAAATGGCTGACGATGACCTCGGGATGGTAGTGGAGGTTGACGAAGATCTTCCTGAAGCCGTGCCTGGCTAAGAGCTCCACTATGTGCTCCATCACGGGGCGGTTCACGATGGGGACCATAGGCTTGGATATCTCCTCGGTGAGGGGCCTGAGCCGGGTGCCCAGCCCGGCCGCCAAGATCATGGCCTTCAATTCCTCACACCCCCGTCATCCCGGTGAGCTCCCGGATCCCCACCTTCAGGGGCTGCCGCACCAACCCAGCCTTGGTTGCCCTCACCCCGTCTTCTCGTTTTCCCTCCGCAGGGATCTCATCTCCTCCCCCCGTGAATGGACCCCGGGTCGCTAGGCGAGGGAAAGGCACCGGATCGCCTGGGCCGGAAGGGGCTTGTACCAGGTTGTCCCGCAATGGATTCCAATGGCCAGTAAGGTATCGCCCGCCCAAAGGTGCCCAGCCCACAACTCCTCACACCCCCGTCATCCCGATGAGCTCTCGGATCCCCACCTCCAGGGGCTGCCGCACCACCCCAGCCTCGGTGATGAGGGCGGTGATGAGTCCTGCTGGGGTGACGTCGAAAGCGGGGTTGAAGGCGGGGCTTCCGGGGGGAGCCGTTTCCAAACCCATGAACGAGAGCACCTCGGAGGGATCCCTCTCCTCGATGGGAATCCGGTCCCCCGAACTCGTCCCTGGGTCCAGGGTGGAGAGGGGCGCCGCCACGTAGAACGGTATCCCGTGCCATCTTGCCAAGACGGCCAGGGAATAGGTGCCTATCTTGTTGGCGGTATCCCCGTTGGCGGCCACGCGGTCCGCTCCCACCAACACTGCGTCCACCTCACCCCGGGCCATGAGGTACCCGGCCATGTCATCGCAGATAACGCGGTGGGGCACCCCTTCCTTCTGCAGCTCCCAGGCGGTGAGCCGGGCTCCCTGCAGGAGCGGCCGGGTCTCGTCCACCCAGACGAAGACCTTTTTCCCCTGCCGGTGGGCGGTCTTTATCACCCCCAGCGCCGTACCCAGGGTATAGGTGGCCAGCCCCCCGGCATTGCAATGGGTGAGCACCCTGACCCCCGGGGAAAGGAGCTCCGCCCCCAACTCCCCCATACGCCGGTCCGCCTCCGCCTGTTCCTGCACCATGGTCCAGGCCTCCCTAAGTAAAACGGGATAGAGGTCTGCATCCTCCGCCGACCTGGCCGCCGACTCCATCCGGGAGAGGGCCCGGAAAAGGTTCACCGCGGTGGGTCGGGTGCGGGAAAGCCCTTCCAGGGCCCTTCCCACCTCGGCCCGGGGGTCGCTTGGGACCCCCGCCGCCAGCACCACCCCGAAGGCGGCCGCCAACCCGATGGCCGGGGCACCCCTGACCCTCATCTCGACGATGGCCTGGGCCACCTCCTGCCAGGTGGAAAGCTCCAGATAGACCTCCTCCCGGGGAAGCCTGGCCTGATCCAGCAGGATGACCCTGCCGTTTTTGAAATCCACTGAGCGAAAGGTACCTGTCGTCAAAGGCGGCACCCCTGGCAATGTCACCGTTTCCCGTCAACGGGCCTTGCCTTCCTCCTCCCGGGGAAGCCTGGCCTGATCCAGCAGGATGACCCTGCCGTTTTTGAAATCCACTGAGCGAAAGGTACCCGCGGTC
>JAPWVA010000145.1 GCA_028275245.1 Actinomycetota bacterium | reverse complement strand
GGGCTGGGATGCCGTCCTTCCAGGTGATCTTCTTGCCCTCAGAGTACTCCCGCCCTGCGTAGGTGATCGGCACCTCGAATATGCGGATGCCCTTCTTCAATATCTTAGCGGTGATCTCGGGCTCGATGTCGAACTTGTTCGACCTAAGCACGATACCCTCCAGGGCGCTGCGCTTGAACATCTTATAGCAGGTCTCCATATCGGTCAGGGTGGTGTCGTAAAGCAAGCCAGTGACGAAGGCCAGGAAACGGTTGGCCAAGTAGTGCCAGAAGAGCATGTTCTTGTGAGGCCCGGTGAAGCGGGAGCCGTACACTACCTCTGCCTTACCCTTCAGGATGGGCTCCAGCATACGGGGGAAGTCCTCGGGATCGTATTCCAGGTCGGCGTCCTGGATAACGATGATGTCGCCCGTGGCGTGGGCGAGGCCCGTCCTCACCGCCGCCCCCTTCCCCCGGTTCTCCGGGTGGAAGATGACCCGGGTGACGGAATCCTCCTCCATGGAGAGGATCTCCCGGGTGCCGTCGTCGGAACCGTCATCCACCACCACGATCTCCCTCTCCAGGTCTCCCAGGTCCACCTGACGGACTCTCCGCAAGACCTCCTTCACGGTGTTCTTCTCGTTGTAGACGGGGATTATCACCGATAGCTTCATGGGTCACCTCTCCCGAGCCGTTTTCCAGTGGGCCGTAACCGGCCCAGGGGGCTCAGATGTCGCCGTACCTCTCCAAGTAATACTTTCGAAACTCCCCACTCTTGATGGGTTCCCACCACTGCCGGTTCTCTCGGTACCACTTCAACGTGCGGAGCAAGCCCTCCTCCAGGGTCACCCGGGGCTCCCACCCTAGCTCCCTGACCTTGGACCAGTCCACCGAGTAGCGGAGATCGTGCCCTGGTCGGTCCGGGACCCAGGCAATCCTGTCCTCGCCCATTCCCATGAGACCTAGGATCAAGCGGGTGAGCTCCAGGTTGCTCCTCTCCTGGTCCGCTCCCACGTTGTACACCTCCCCCGGCTTCCCCTCCCGAAGGATGAGGTCTATGGCGCGGCAGTTGTCCTCCACGTAAAGCCAGTCCCTCACGTTGCCCCCGTCCCCGTAAAGGGGAACCTTCCTTCCCTCCAGGAGGTTGGTGATGAAGAGGGGGATGACCTTTTCCGGATACTGGAAGGGACCGTAATTGTTGGAGCTCCTCACTATCACCGCGTCCACCCCGTAGGTCCTCACGAAAGATCTCACCAACAAGTCACCCCCGGCCTTGGAGGCGGCATAGGGGCTGTTGGGGCGGAGGGGACTCTCCTCGGTGAAGCTTCCCTCCTCGATGCTGCCGTATACCTCGTCTGTGCTGATATGCACCAGGCGGACATTTGCCTCCCGGCACGCCTCCAGCAGGCGGAATACTCCGATAACGTCGGTGACCAGGAAGGCCTCGGGATCCATGATGGACCTGTCCACGTGGGTCTCGGCGGCAAAATTGATCACAGCCTCCGGTCCCCACTCCATGGCCCTGCATACATCCTCCCGGGAGCAGATGTCTCCCCTAAGGAAAGAGTACCTCGGGTCTCCCTCCACATCCCGCAGGTTGTCCGGGTTTCCCGCATAGGTGAGCTTGTCCAAGTTGAGCACCTCGTCCTCCGGGTGTTCCCGCAGGATGTACCGGATGAAGTTGCTGCCTATAAAACCGCATCCACCGGTGACCAGCAGGCGCATGTCCACCCCCATCGTCCTTAGGGAATCTTCCCTGGAAAACCAGAGCCACAACCGGCCGCCGGGTGGGCCTCGACGGAATGCCGGCCCCTACCTCATCACTATCTCCCACCGGTAGGGAACGGATGCCTCCTCCGGGGAGAGGAGTGCGCCCTCCTTCCCCCTCCACATCCGAATCACCAGCGCGTTCTCATGTCCCACCGCCTTGTACCCGTAAAGGAGGTTGCCCGCCACCCGGACTTCCCTGGGCTTGTGCTCCCCCAGGTAAACCTCCAGCGGTTCCCGCTCCCCCGACTTCTCGCAAACCACAAGCTTGACCATCCCCCTGAGGCAATAGATCCTCTCCTCCTCCACCGGGTTGATCCAGCACACGATCTCCCCCGGGAAGAGGTCTCGCGCCTCCGCCGTCCAGCTCCCCGGCTCCTCCCCCCACAGATCCACCCGCAGGCCGCGGGCATCCGAGACGCTCCTCAAATCCCTTACCGAAAGGCCTTCCTTCACGTCACACCCTCAGATCAATCCCACCCGGGAGTTATCCCCCACCACGAAACGGAAGCTCTTGGGACGGTTGTGGTAATAGGTTATCTCCACGTTCTTGCCTATCAGGCTATCCTCGATGCGTCCCGGGATCCGCCGGATGACGCTGTTCTCGAGGACTATGGAATGCTCGATCTCGCTATCCTCCACCAGCACGCCGTGGTAGATGGAGGTGAAGGGACCGATATACGAACGGATTATTCGCGTGCCTTTACCGATAATGCAGGGTCCCCTCAGCACGCTCCCCATGATCTCCGCCCCTTCCTCCACCACCACCCGGCCGTCCACCCGGGAGTCCCTGTCGATGACTCCGTGGCAAACCGGAACCAGGTCCTCCAGGATCATGCGGTTGGCCTCCAGCAGGTCCTCCAGCCTACCCGTGTCCTTCCACCAACCGGAGATGACGTGGGCCTCCACCCGGTAGCCGTGGTCGATGAGGTACTGGATGGCATCGGTGATCTCCAGCTCGTTCCTCCAGGAGGGCTTGATGGATCGAGCCGCATCCAGTATGATGGGCCGAAACATGTACGCGCCCACCAGGGCGAGGTCGCTGGGGGGGATCTTGGGCTTTTCCACCAGTCGCACCACGCGGTTGCCCTCCAGTTCCGCCACGCCGAACCTCTGGGGTTCCGCCACCCGGGAAAGGAGGATAAGGGCATCCACGTCCTTTTCCTTGAACTCCTCCACGAATCCGGTGATGCCCTCCTTGATGAGGTTATCCCCCAGGTACATCACGAAGGGCGTGTCGCCCAGGAAGTCCTCGGCGGTGAGCACCGCATGGGCCAGCCCCAGAGGAGCCTCCTGACGTATGTAGGTCACCCGGAGGCCCCAGGCGGAGCCATCTCCCACCGCCCTCCGTATCTCCGGCTCGGTGTCTCCCACGATGATGCCCACGTCCCATATGCCTGCCTCAGCCAAAGCCTCAAGGCCGTAGAAAAGGATGGGCTTGTTGGCTACCGGCACCAGCTGCTTGGCGCTGGTATGGGTTATGGGCCGGAGCCTGGTTCCCTCGCCACCGGAAAGCACCAGTCCCTTGAGTTCCATGGAAAGGATTTTAGCACAACCCAGAAAGACCCACGGGAATCACCGGCGGGACAGGACCTGGCTCGAACCTCGCCCGGCGGGGATTCCGTCCGCGGCGAAAAGAAGCCCTCATGCCCGTTCGCGGGCATTTATGCAACGGGCTATTTCCTGGCCCATCGCCTCCAGCTGCCATGAACGCAATATGCCGGATTTCTTCAGCTCTGCGAGATCGCCGGCCCCGGACCGGGCGATCTCGCGCATCTGCGAGTTCGGGAGCAGGAACCCGGGGTCCAACCCCAGGGCCTCGGCTGCCCTTTCCCTGACGGTCTTAAGGCACCTCATGACCTTCTCTGCCCTAGGATCCCTGACAGGCCTTTCCCTTTTCTCCACCGGTAATTCCTCGCGTCCTTCCTCCACACACCTGGTTATGACCTCCAGCACTTCCTTGCCGAACCTTTCCAATTGCTTACGCGTGAGAATGCCAGATTTTACCATTGCCTCCATACTGGTGGGGCATTCCTCTGCCAGCATCAACAGCTTTTCCGAGGAGAGCAACCGAAAAGGTGGGATGTCCAGGCCACGGGCCCTTTCCTCCCTCCACTCCCCCAACCCTTGGAGCACTGCCAGGCGTCGGGGGTCCAGGTTCTTCCACCCCTTCACACGGGTGTAATCAAACCCTCTGGCCGCAAGGGGAGCAAGATTCTCCACCAGGCGGTCGAATTCCTCTCGTGCCCACGAGAGCCTGCCGAGGGCGGCCAGCTCCCTTTCCATACTCTTTTTCAGGTCCACTAGATGAAGCACGTCAAGGGCGGCGTATTCCAGCATTTCCTTGGACAAAGGCCTACGCGACCAGTCCGCCCGCTGAAGGGATTTGTCCACCTCTACCCCCAGGTAATCGAGCAGGAGGTCCGAGAGTCCCACCCTCTCCCGGCCAAGGAAGCGCGCCGCCACCATAGTGTCGAACACCGGGTGGGGTTTTACCCCGAGGTGGGTGAGGATCATCCTGCCGTCATAATCGACGTCGTGAAAGACCTTTTCCACTATCGAGTCAGTGAAGATGCAGGCCAGGGGCTCGATGTCGGTCTTCAAGGTGTCCACAAGGTAGGCCTCCCGCCCGTCGGAGAACTGCAGGAGGCAAATGCGCTCCCTGTAGTGGTGGAAGTTGTCGGACTCCAAGTCCACCGCCACGCTGCCCGCGTGACGGAGCTTGTCCAGCAATCGGTCCAGCCCGTCCCGATC
>JAPWVA010000168.1 GCA_028275245.1 Actinomycetota bacterium | reverse complement strand
TGACCTCCACAGCCGACTCCATGTCCGATTGGGGTTCCCCCCGCACCCCCTTGAGTAGCCAATAGCTCTTCAACTCCTGCAGCATGGCCCACGCCTCTTCCCTGGCCAGCGGGGCCAGGCGGAAGCTCACGTCCTTGAGTACCTCCACGAAGATCCCGCCCAGCCCAACCATCACCAGAGGCCCGAACTGGGGATCTCGGTTGACCCCTATGATCAGCTCCTTGGAGGGGGGCAGCATCTCCTGGACCAGGATCCCCCAGATCTCGGCGTCGGGGAAAAGCCTCCTCACATTGGCGTTTATCCGCTCATAAGCGTTTATCAGCTCGTCGGTGTTGGTGATGTTGACCACCACACCTCCCACGTCTGTCTTGTGGAGGATGTGCGGGGAGGCGATCTTGGCCACCACCGGATAGCCTATGGAACGGCCGGCCCTTATGCACTCCTCGAGGTTGGTGGCGAGGATGCTTCTGGCCACCGGTATCCCGTAGGCCTTGAGGATCTCGTTGGACTCCACCTCCACCAACTCCTTGCGACCCCGGGATGAAAGATTTTCCAGTATATTCCTTACCTTTTCCCGGTCCACGGCGAATTCCAAGGGGGCGGATAACGCCTCCTCCTTAGACCTGGCGTATTCCCGCATCCTCAACAACACCCTCACCGCTTCCTCAGGGAACCTGAAGTTGGGCACCCCCCCTGATCTCAGGATTTCCTCCGCCTCCTCCGCCTCCTTCCCACCCATGAATACGGCTAGCACGGTCTTGGAGGTGTTTGAGGCGTGACGGGCGACCACGGCCGCGGTTTCCCTGACCTTGGTCATCGCCTGGGGGGTGAGGATTACCACTGCCGAGTCCACCCCGGGATCTTGCAGGACCGCCCCCAAGGCCAGGTCGTACCGGTCCTCCCGGGCGTCCCCCAGTACATCCACCGGGTTGTATAGGTTGGCGGCAGGCGGAAGGCCCGCCCTTAGCTTGCCGATGGTTTCCTCCTTGAAGGAGGCCAGGTGAAGCCCGCTCCGCTCCACTGCGTCCGAGGTGATGATTCCCGGCCCCCCGGCGTTGGTGATGATGGCCACCCGGTCGCCTCCTGGGGGACGACGGTAGGCGAAGCCGCGGGAGAGTTGGAAGAGCTCCTCCACCGTCTCCGCCCGCAGGATCCCGCACTTGCGGAAGGCCGCCACGTAGGCCCTCTCCGAGCCTGCCAGGGTCCCGGTGTGGGAGGACACGGCCCGGGCGCCGGCTTGGGTGGTGCCCGCCTTGAAAACGATGACCGGTTTGCGCTTTGTGATGGATGATGCCACCCGGAGAAAACGGCTTCCGTCAGCGATTCCCTCCAGATATGCGGCCACCACCGCGGTGTTGTCGTCCTCCTCAAGGGCCTCCAGTATGTGGCTCTCATCCAGGTCCATTTTGTTCCCAAGGCTGACGAAGCGGGAGAAGCCGAAGTGGTTCTCGTTGGCCCAGCTGAGGGCAGCTGTACAGAGTGCCCCCGACTGGGAGACGAAGGCCACCTTCCCCGGGGAAGGGGGGTCGGCGGCGAAGGTTGCGTTCAGGGGGGTGGAGGTGTCGGCCACCCCAAGGCAATTTGGTCCAAGGACCCTTATACCGTATCTCTCGGCCGTCTTGTGAAGGGAGATCTCCCGCTCGTAGCCCTCACCCCCCGTTTCCTTGAAACCGGCGGACACGATCACCGCCGCTTCCACTCCCTTCCTACCACAATCTTCCAATATTTCTTCCACAACGGGGGCAGGCACGGCTATGATAACCAGTTGGGGGGTCTCGGGTATGGCCCTCACGGAAGGGTAGCAGGGAATCCCGAGCACCTCTTCATGTCCGGGGTTCACGGCGTAAACGCGGCCGGGGAAGCCCGATCGAACGATGTTTTCCAGGATCACCCTGCCCACCTTGCCTTCTGCAGGCGATGCGCCTACCACCGCAACGCTCCTTGGCTTGAAAAGGGCATCCAGGTCTTTCCCGCCCATGGCTTTCCTCACCGCCTGACCGGCCCATCTTGACCAACGAGTCCGGGAGGCCCAGCCCGGTTTCGCCTGCCTCGTGGGCTCACCCGCCACCGCTTTATCCTAAAGCCAGGGTTCCGTGAGGGAAAGGCTTTTTGACGCTCCCGCGGCCTTAACCTATAATACCTTCCTGTCACGGAAAAAACCGAAAGGACGGATGGGGTCATGAACGAGGAATACGATTTCCAGCCTTCCTACCCTGACGATTACCGGGAGGAAAAAGAAACGGACGTGGTTCTCACCGAGGAGGGATACCGGAAGCTCCAGGAGGAGCTGGAGTACCTCAAGAACGTGAAGAGGTGGGAGGTGGCCAAAAGGCTGGAGCAGGCACGCTCCTTTGGCGATCTCATGGAGAACTCGGAATACGAGGATGCCAAACATGAGCAAGCCTTCGTGCTGGGGCGGATCGTGGAGATCGAGAGGATCCTGGACAACGCCAGGATCATCCGGCAGGAGGATATCGGCCAGGAGGAGGTCGCGTTGGGCTCCACTGTTGTACTGGAGGATGTAGAAAGAGGGGAGACGATGACCTTCCGCCTGGTTAGCTACGCCGAGGCCCGGGGCGACGACACCTGCCTATCCGACCGGTCCCCGGTGGGGAAGGCCATACTGGGCAGAAAGGCTGGGGAGGTCGTGGATGTGACCGTTCCCTCCGGCGTTATCAAGTACCGCATCGTCAGCATCCAGTGAGGTTACCTCCGCTTCGGACAGGGCCCGCGGCCCTTAAGGCCTGGGTCGTGAACTACCATGGAGCGTCAGATGTCCGAGATCACTGAGGATCATCTCCTCCAGGAGGAAAACGAGCTTTACCGCAGGAGGCTGGAGAAGCTGCATACCTGGAAGGAGAAGGGGATTCCCCCCTTCGCACCCAGGTTCGACAGGACTGACGGTGCAGGAGATCTCCAGGAAAGGTTTCGGGAGCTGCCTGCGGGGGAGGATTCCGGTTACCGTGCCTCGGTGGCCGGTAGGCTGATGGCCCTGCGCCGGCACGGAAAGGCCACCTTCGCGGATCTCCGGGATGGAGGCGGGGGAATCCAGCTTCTCGCCACCCTGGATGTCCTAGGGGAGGAAGCCTACGGCGATTTCCAGCTCCTGGACATAGGGGACTTCGTGGGCGCGCGGGGAGCGATTTTCCGTTCTCGGAGAGGCGAGCTGACGGTGCGGGTGGAGGAGTTCACCCTCCTGTCCAAGTCCCTGCGGCCATTGCCGGAGAAGTGGCATGGGCTGAGGGACGTGGAGCTGCGCTTCCGCCGCCGGTACCTGGACCTGCTGGTGAACCCCGAGACCCGGGAGAGGATGCTCACCAGGACCAGGGTGATAAAGGAGCTCCGGAGGTTCCTGGACGAGCGAGGCTTCCTAGAGGTAGAGACTCCCATGCTCCACCCCGTTCCCGGAGGGGCCGCCGCCAGGCCCTTCAAGACCTATCACAACGCCTTGGGGCAGGAGCTCTACCTGCGCATAGCCCCCGAGCTCTATCTGAAGCGCTGCGTGGTGGGGGGCCTGGAGAAGGTATACGAGCTCAACCGCAACTTCCGCAACGAGGGCATCTCCTACAAGCATAACCCCGAGTTCACCATGCTGGAATTCTACTGGGCCTATGCCGATTACAACGACCTAGCCGTCTTCCTGGAGGAGATGCTGGCAGAGGTGATAACCCGGGTGAGGGGGAGCCTCGCATTCACCTACCAGGGCCGCGAGCTGGACTTCCGACCGCCTTGGAAACGGTTAAGATTCCTGGAGGCAGTGAGTAGGGCGGTCGGGATGGAGGTGGGCCCGGACACTCCCCGGGAGACGCTGGCGGGGCTGGCGGAAAGGCATGGGGTCCCGTTAGAGGGGGGCTGGGGAAAGGGCAAGATCATGGCCGAGCTCTTCGAGAAGCTGGTGGAACCGGGGCTGTGGGAGCCCACCTTGGTCATAGATTATCCCAAGGAGATATCGCCGCTGGCGCGGGAACACAGGGACGAGCCCTTCCTGGTGGAACGCTTCGAGCTCATCGCTGCCGGTAGGGAGCTGGCCAACGCCTTCTCCGAGCTCATTGATCCCCTGGATCAGCGGGAGCGTTTCTTGGAGCAGGTGCGACTGCGGGAAAAGGGCGACGAGGAGGCCCACCGAGTGGACCA
>JAPWVA010000143.1 GCA_028275245.1 Actinomycetota bacterium | reverse complement strand
GGGCGGGGAAGGTCATCTTCGGGGTGGAGGCCAACAAGATGGACGCCGTGGACGCCCTGCGCTCCCGGTCCTCCTCCTACCCCGACGTGGAGGTGGAGGTCCTGGAGGTCAAGTACCCGGAGGGGGCGGAGAAGATGCTCATCTTCGCCCTGACCGGGAGGAAGGTCCCCCCGGGCAAGCTCCCCTCCGAGGTGGGCTGCCTGGTGCAGAACGTGGGCACGGCGGTGGCCCTCTACGAGGCGGCCGCCTGGGGCAAGCCCCTCTACGAGAGGGTGGTCACCGTCACCGGCCCCGGGGTGCGCGAGCCGGCCAACCTCCTGGTCCGCATCGGCACCCCCGTATCCGTCCTCCTGGAGGCCTGCGGGGGCCTGGTGGGCAACCCGGTGAAGCTCATCATGGGCGGCCCCATGACCGGCTGGGCCCAGCCCGACGCCTCCGCCCCGGTGGTCAAGGGCACCTCGGGGGTGGTGGTCCTCACCTCCGACGTGGTGGACCTGGGGGAGGAGTCCGAGTGCGTGCGCTGCGGAAAATGCGTGGAGGTCTGCCCCATGTTCCTCTCCCCCAACTTCATCGTGCAGTCGGTGAAGCGGGGGCAGTGGGACAAGGCGGAGATGTGGGGAGCGCTGGACTGCTTCGAGTGCGGGTGCTGCTCCTACGAGTGCCCCGCCTACATCCCCCACGTGCAGTACGTGCGCAAGGCCAAGGCCGAGATCGCGGCCCTGAAGAAGAAGTAGAGGAGGCGATGGGAAATGGCATTGGCTGGCGGATTCGCGGTATCCGTATCGCCCCATATAAGAAGCAAGGAAAAGGTATCCAATGCCATGCGGGATGTGCTCATAGCCCTGATCCCCGTGGCCATAGTGGCGATCTATTATTTCCGCTGGAACGCGGTGATCAATATCCTGGTGTGCATGGCCACGGCTGCCCTGACCGAGGTGGTCGCCAGGTCCATCGCTCGCAAGAAGATCACCCTCAACGACTATTCGGCCCTGGTCACCGGCCTTTTCCTGGCCCTGCTTCTGCCGCCGGCGGCCACCTGGTGGTCGGGAGTAATCGGCACCGTCATCGCCGTGGGCATCGCCAAGGAACTGCTGGGCGGCTTGGGGCGTAACTACTTCAACCCAGCTCTCTTCGGACGTGTAAGCCTTATCCTTTTGAGTACTTGGTACGTCTGGATCGGAGGAGGGGGCTTCAAGGGCAACATCGTGGGTGTGAGCGGCGCTACCCCGCTCTTTTACCTGAAGGAAGGAGCCTTGGGCGCGAAACCCTCCTATGCTGCTCTATTCCTGGCCAACCCCGGTGGCTCTCTTTCCGAGGTGTCCGTTCTGGCGGTACTCGTGGGTGCCGCCTACCTCTTCTACCGGAAGGTGATCTCGTGGGAGATTCCGACGGCCATAATCGTCAGCGCCTTCATCCTCTCGGCCATCCTGGGCGTCGATCCCCTTTACGCCATCCTGGCCGGAGGGCTCATGTTCGGGGCTTTCTTCATGGCCACCGACTGGGTGACCAGCCCGGTGAGCCGCAATGCCAGGCTGGTCTTCGGGGCCTGTATCGGCATCCTGGTCGTCCTCATCAGGAAGTATACCGCCGCTCCCGAGGGCGTGGCTTACAGCATCCTGCTCATGAACGCCTTCGTGCCCCTGCTGGACAAGGCTTTCAAGCCCAAGCCCTTCGGCGCGGTTTCCGCGACCCAGAAGGCGGCGTAGGATCTATCCGGCGATAAGGAGGGAATATAGATGAAGCTGGACAGAAGGACATTCCTGAAGGCAGCCGGCCTCAGCGGGTTGAGCTTGGCCTTCCCGGAGATATTCCGTGCGTCCTCGACGGCCCTTGCCGCCTCGGCGGGCGACCTTTTCGACGAGGAGAGGTATTTCTACTGCGGGGTGTGCGACAATGCATGCGGCATGATTGCCCGTTACAAGGACGGGCGCATCCGCGAGATCGTGGCCAACCCCGCCGACGAGCTGGGCGCGCAGGGCAGCATCTGCGTAAAGGGCGAATCGGCCATGAACACCCTGTACGACCCCGACCGCCTCAAGTACCCCATGAAAAGGACCAACCCCGAGAAGGGTATCGACGTGGACCCGGGCTGGGTGCGGATCTCCTGGGACGAAGCCTTCGAGACCATCGGGAAAAAGTTCAAGGAGGCCATCGACAAATACGGCCCCCGAACCCTTCTTTACCTTGGCCGGCCCAAGGAGAAGGAGAAGGCCCTAGTCCAGGCGGTAGGTACTCCTAATCAGGTCTGCCACGTGGATACCTGTTACCTCACCCACGACCTTTGCTGGAAGGTGAGCTGGGGAGCTGGAAAATCCTGGTGCATGGACCTGGACAAGGCCAAGTACATCATATCCTTTGGTTGGGACCAGCCGGCCAAGTCCAAGATGTACCAGCTGAAGGGATTTCTTAACGCTCTCGAGAATGGCGCTAAGGTGGTGGTCTTCGACCCAAGGTATTCGGTCACCGCCTCCAAGGCCCACGAGTGGTTCCCCATCAAGCCGGGTACCGACCTGGCGGTGGCGCTGGCCATGATCTACGTGCTCATCGACGAGGAGCTCTACGACAAGGAGTACGTGCAGCAGATGACCTCCGGATTCGACCTACTGGCCGAGCACGTGAAAAAGGAGGGCTATACTCCGCAGTGGGCGGAGAAGATCTCCGAGGTCCCGGCGGCGGACATCGCCCGCATCGCCCGGGAGTTCGGAAAGACCAGGCCGGCCATGGTCGCCCTGCACAAGCGCGACGCCGGTGGCCCCTGCTACGCCAACTCCTTCTCCCTCGCCCAGGCGGAACTCATCCTCAACGCCCTGGTGGGGGCCATCGAGAGGCCGGGCGGACATTACATGTCCCGCATGCCCGCCTTCCCGGAACAGGGAGAATTCCTCATGAACCCCGAGGCGAAATACCCCGAGATCGCCGAAAAGGTGCGCGTGGACGGGCACGACAAGTACCCGCTGGCGGTGAAGATGGCCAAGGGTTTCGCCAAGGGCGATTTCAGCCACCTCGCCGACGGCATGCTCAACAACCCACCCTACCCGGTGAAGGTGGGCATCGCCAAGGGGTACGGGATCCTCTCCTTCCCCAACCAGGACACCATCATCGAGGCCCTCAAGACCCTGGATTTCCTGGTGGTCATCGACATCCTCCCCAACGAGATGTGCATGCTGGCGGATATTGTCCTCCCCGACGAGCACTTCCTGGAATCCAAGGGCTTCGAGGCGCGCGAATACCATGCGCTGTGGCCGCAGGTGCTCTTCCGCGACGGCTCCGCCCTCTACGATAACAGGGGCTTCGGGCCCATAACCAACGGCATCCTCAAGGCCATGGGCCTGGGGGACTACGCGGTATGGTGGGACGAGCAGAAGATGAAGATGCTGGAAATCATGGGCTACAAGGTGGAATGTCCCGAGTACGAGGCCTTGCTCGGAGACCCGGACCCGGCCACCGGGGAGAGAAAGAGGGTGAAGAAGCCCGACCAGGCTGCCCAGGACGCCCTGAAAGCGGCCGTGGAGGAGACCAGGAAGAAGATTATCAAGGAGAACCAGGGCATCTGGCAGGACAAGTCCAAGCTGGGGAGCGACGGCCGGCCCAAGCCCAAGACGGAGTTCAACACCGCGTCGAAAAAGATCGAGCTGTTCTCCAGCGCCCTGGACGGCAAGGGATACGAGGCCCTGCCAACTTGGCACCCCAAGGAGGCGGAACCGGATGGTGAATACCAGTTCTATTTCCTCACCAACCACCTGCCGTGGAACCGTATGAACCGTAACTCCAACGACCCCGCCCTGCGGGAGCTGCAGCCGGAGAACTTCCTCCACATGCACCCCGATACGGCCAAGAAGATCGGGGTCAAGGATAACGACTATGTCCTGGTGGAGGCGAAGGGAGTGGGGAAGCCCCTAAAGATAAGGGTGCGCACCACCAAGGGTATCCGCCCCGATTGCGTGATGACCGAGCACGGCTTCGGCCAGTGGTCCAAAGGATACTCCGTGGCCAACAAGGGCAAGGGCACCTACGACGGCGACCTCACGCCTAACCGCAAGATCGAGGAATCGTTGAAAATGTTCAAGAAGTACGACCCTGCGCAGAGCGCCAGGCAGCTGGACGTATGCGTGAAGGTGACCAAAGCGTGAACATGGTCAAAGGGATGGACAGGGGAGCGGCCTACGGGCTGCTCTCCTTCCTTTTCCTCTATCCACAGGAGGGGACGCTGGATTTCCTTTCTTCCGGAGGCTTGGAAGCCCTGGAAGAGCTGGCGGACGAACTGGGAATGGATGTGACGGAGCCACTAAGGGATTTCGGGAGGAGACTGGAGGCGGGAGAAGCGGAACGGGCTGGGCTTTTGCTGGACCTCCAGCGGGACTACACCCGCCTTTTCATAAACGCCTTTCCCAAGATGGTGGCTCCACCCTACAGCTCTGTTTATATGGACGGCAAGGGAAAGGTGTGGGGAGAAAGCACTTCCTGGGTGTACAACCTGTACCGGGAAGCGGGACTGGAGATATCCGAGGACTTCCACAACCTACCCGACCATATCGCCGCCGAATTAGGCTTCGCGGCGTTCCTTCTTTCGGG
>JAPWVA010000087.1 GCA_028275245.1 Actinomycetota bacterium | reverse complement strand
TACAACGCCTGCTCCCTCTTCGTGTACCCTTCCCTCTACGAGGGCTTCGGCCTACCGGTGGTAGAGGCCATGGCCTGCGGCACCCCCGTTGCCTGTGCCCGTTCCAGCGCCCTCCCCGAGGTGGGGGACGACGCGGTGCTTTACTTCGATCCCCTGGATGTCGAGGATATGGGGGAGGCCATACTGTTGGGCCTGGGCGAGGTGGGAAGGGAGCTCGGGGAGAGGGGGCTGGAGAGGGCGCGCTCCTTCTCTTGGAACAAGACGGCAGAGGGGGTCCGCGCCGCGCTCCAGGAGGCGGCCGGGACCTGAAAGCGAGATGTGAAAGCCGAGGGGGAGATTTGAAAGACGAAAAGGGAGCGCTGGTCTCGATGGACGACCCCTATAAGCCCCTCATAGACCAGGCACACCATGGAAAGGTCCCTTTTGCGAAGGGGTGATGAGCTTGCTGGATTGGTCAGACCCGCAAAACTTCCGTCCCTCGGTGAGCGCCGTAATACCCAACTGGCACCGCAAGGACGACCTCCGGGAAGCCCTGCTGGCCATAAAGGCCCAGACCTATCCGGTTTCGGAGATCATAGTTGTGGATAACAACTCCACTGACGGGACCCGGGAGATGGTGGAGAGCGAGTTCCCGGAGGTGATGTTCATCCAGTCCCCCCACAACATCGTGATCCAGGCCTTGAACATCGGGGCCAAGACCGCCCACGGGGACATCATCCTCCACCAGGACAACGACGGGGTACTGGAGCCGGACGCGGTGGAGAAGATGGTGAAGGTCTTCGCCACCGATCCCCGCATAGCCGTGGTGCACTGCAAGAACGTGTACTACGACACGGGGGAGGTGTTCGACCCACTGCGCTGGTTCACCCCGGAGGAGCACGCCTCCGATGGCGTGTTCGACGTGCCCACCTTCCACGGCAACGGGGCCATGATCCGCCGGGATGTGCTGGAGGAGATCGGCTACATCGAGCCCGAGATCCTCCTATATCAGTTCGAGCGGAACATATCCGCCAAGGCCATCGACCGCGGGTATCGCGTGGTGTATCACCCAGCGGCGGTGATACGCCACAAGATCTCCCGGGAGGTGCGTAACCCGGGACATCGGCTCTACATCACCATGACCGGGGGATGGTGGTACCTAGCCCGGTTCTACCCCCCGGGCAGGGCCCTCCGAAAGTCCCTTGCCTATCTGGTTTTTTTCGTCCTCTACACCCTCAAGTACCGCACCTTTAAAGATTTCCTCCGGGGTATCGAGGATACCCTCCTGGGTCTGCCCAAGGTGTTGCGGGGGAGGAGGGTGCTCTCACCGGAGACCGTGCGATTCTTGGAGAGCAAGCCCTACGAGACGGCGATGATAATCTACGGTTCCTGGGATACCCTGAGAAAGTGGGTGAGATCCTGGCTCAGGAAAGGGAGCGAGAAGAGGGGGTGAGCGAAGGTGCGGGACACGGCTGCCTCGCGCTTCCTCGAGGACTTCCGGCTGGCCCTGAAGCGCAAGGGATTCGGGAACCTGGCGAGGGACATATTCCTCCACCCCGGCAACCAGGCCATAGCCCTGTACAGGATATACCGGATGCTCTACCTTCGGGGTCACGTCAACCTGGCCTTCCTAGGCTACCGGCTCAACTACTTCCTCTGCGGGGTGGAGATCCATCCCGACGCCGACATCGGCCCCGATTTCCACCTAGACCACCCTATCGGGGTGCTCATAGGCCGGAGGACGCGCATCGGAAGGGGGGTTCGGATCTACTCTCACGTGGCGGTGGGAGCGGTGGGCCTTCCCGAGGAGAACCCCTTCATGGACGTGCGGGATTACGTCCAGATATACCACGGGGCCATGGTGGGGGGAAGCTGCACCATAGGGGAGTACGCCCAGATCGGGCTGAACGCCGTGGTGTGGAACCAGGACATACCTCCCTATGCCGTGGTGGTGGGCAATCCAGGAAGGGTCATAAAGATCGCCGGGAAGCGGGTGAACCCCGACGACTACCGCGACTACAAGTACGACCCCTCCGACTACAAGGGACCCATCCCAGGGCACGATCCCCACAGGGTGGAGAAAAGCATGGACTGGACCGATCCCGGGAGTTACGGGGGGAGGCCCTAGGCGGAGTCTCATACTGGGCGGTCACCCGGATCGGGTCCCCGAGGGCGAGGGGAAAGGGGTGTTGGAGCGGGAATGGGAGTGGGGCCCCCGGTCATCAAGGAAGGATTCCCAGAGATCTTGGAACATCCGTGAAGTTTTTAGAGGAAGTGAGACCTCAGACGGCAAGGATGGGTCACCCTCGGGACTGACTTTCGCCCGGCGTCAGCCTTGAACCATCTCTTGGCCTTAAAGGTATAGGGCCCTGCCTTACCGGCCGGGCCCCATACATAGCCCCTTTCCCTTTTGCCCTCCGCCCCGGGAGGGTCCCTCGTGCCTCCGGGGCGGGAACCGGTCCCTCAGTAGGCCCCGTTAGAGGTGAACACGGCCAACACCGTCCGCAAGATTATCTTGAGGTCGAGCCATAAAGACCACTTCTCGATATAGTAGAGGTCGAGCTTTATCATCTCGTCGAAGGGGAGGTTGCTCCGCCCGCTCACCTGCCACAGGCCGGTTATACCCGGTTTCACGTTGAGCCTCTGGCGGTGCCAGTCCTTATATTGGTCCACCTCCTCCTGGATGTGGGGGCGTGGCCCCACCAGGCTCATCTGGCCCGCCAGGACGTTGAAGAGCTGGGGCAGCTCGTCGATGGAGAACTTCCTGATCCACCTACCCACGCGGGTCACCCGGGGGTCCTCTTTCACCTTCCAGCAGAGCCAGCCGTGCTCTCCCCGGTGGGTCTTCACCAGCTCCTCCTGCATGGCATGGGCGCCGTCCACCATGGAACGAAACTTGAGACAGTTGAAGTGCTTGCCATCTTTTCCCACCCGGCGGTGCTTGAAGAACACGGGGCCGGGGGAATCCAGCTTTATGGCTATGGCGGTGACGAGGAGCAGGGGCCAGATGAGAAGCAAGAGCAGGATGGCCAGCACGTAATCCTCCACTGCCTTGAGCACCCGCTTGTATCCGCCAAGCTTCTTCTCCCGCAGCTTGATCAAGGGTATGCCCCCTATCTCGCTCACCAATATCTCATTGGTGATGACCTCGAAGAGCCTCGGGATGATGGAACACTCCACGCCCATGCGGTTGCACCGGCTGGCAAGGTCGAGGAGCTGCTGGGCATCGCAGTTGCTGAAGGCGATGATGACCTTCTCCACGTTGAACTCGCGAATCACCAGGGGCAGGTCGTCCAGCTTGCCCAGGACGCGGAGGCCTCCCAGCTCCCCCTCCTCAAAGGAGGTATAAAGGGGGTCATCGTCCAAGAAGCCCACCGGCTTGAGGCCGAAGCAGCGGTGCCTCACCAGTTTACGGGCCACTTCCCGGCCCACGTTACCGGCCCCCACGATGAGGGTGTTCCGCTGCATCACGTCCCCCAGCCCCGTGGCCTTGGCCACCAGCTGGAGGAAGAGCCTCCCCGCGAAGACGAAAAATATGAGGGAGGACCAGAAGAAGGCCAAAAAGCCCCGGTCCAGGATGGAGGTGTCCAGCAGGAAGGATACCACCAGCAGGCAGACCACGTATGCGTTCACCGCCCCGAAGATCCTGGGCACCCGGTCCAGGACCTTGACGAAGTCCCTCACATCGTACATCCCCACCGACTTTAGGGATAGAAGTAGCAGGGGGGACATGACCAGCAGGCTCGCCAGGAGGACCCCGAAGGGAGGTACGTTCTCCGGAGGGAAGAGCGATCTCACCCAGGGATGGGAGTACCTGAGCCAGTAGGCCAGCGTTGTGGCCACCGCGACCGCCCCCAGGTCAAAGAGGACCCTGGCCCCCACCCTCAGGGCCACCTCCCCCTTCCTCCGGGGCATCGTGCCGGTGACCGCGGGCTGGTCTTGGCTAAGGAGGGACTCCAGCTCCTCGTCGGTGAGGACGGGTGCCTCCAGCACCGCCTTGCCGTTAAACCCGTTATCCCCGTTCTTCCCGTTGCCGCCGGGGGCTTTATCGATGGTCTCTACCCTCCTATGCTCGCGCCCTCTTCTCGTCAGCTCCCTCTCCATGATCCCCCTCCGTCTCCTTGCCGGACAGCTTCACGAGGTATCCCCTCCTGGCCGTTTCTCCACGGCTCTTGAACTCGGCGTAGGCCCTCTCCACGAAGCGCCTCACCCTCTCCTTGAAGACCGGCAGGTCGAAGGCCAAGGCGTGCCGGCGGATGGCCTCCGGGTCGAAGTCCTCGGGGCGGAAGGACCTCACCGCCTCCGCCAGCGAGTCCACGTCCTGCCGGTCGAAGAACATGCCCGTCTTACCTTCCACCACCGTCTCAGTGGCGCCGCCCGCCCGGTAGGCTATGACCGGCCTTCCCGAGGCCATGGCCTCCAGGGGCACGATGCCGAAGTCCTCTTCCTGCGGGAAGACCAGGGCCAGGCAGCGGGAGTAAAGCTCCGCTAGCTCCCCGTCCCCCACTCTGCCCAGGAATTCCACGTTCGGCCGGGCCAGAGAACGGAGGCTTTCCAGCTCGGAACCGGTTCCCACCACCTTGAGGGGAAGGCCCAGCCGGTTGAAGGCCTCCACCACCAGGTCCGCCCGCTTGTAGGGTATGAGCCTTCCCACCAGGAGGAAGTAATCCTCCACCTTCTCCGAGATCCGGAAGAGGGAGGCGTTCACCGGAGGGTAGATGACCTCCGCCTCCCTCCGATAATACTTCCTTATCCTCTCCGCCACGTGCCGGCTGATGGCCACGAAGACGTCCACCCGATCCGCTGCGCAACGATCCCACACCCGCAGGTAGTTGATCATGAAAGGCATGAAGGCCCGGGCCAGCGGGTTGAGTAGGCCGAAGCGTGGGTTGTCCAGGTAATGGTGGTAACCGCTCCAATAGTAGCGAATGGGGGTATAGCAGTAGCAGATATGGAGGGTCTCGGGCCTGGTCAGGACACCCTTGGCCTCCGCGTGGCAGCTGGAGATCACCACGTCGTAACCGGAGAGGTCGAACCTCTCGAAGGCCACCGTGCGCAGGTAGGGGAACAGCTGGTGCCTCTTCTTGGCCAGGGGGATGCCCTGCAGGAAAGAGGTCCTCACGTCCGCCCCCCGCAGCTGGGGGAACTCCTCGGGGACGAACACCGAGGTGTAGATGGGAGCTTCGGGGTAGAGGTCGTGCAAGGCTAAAAGGACCCTCTCGGAGCCCGCCAGGTTGGTGAGCCAGTCGTGCACCAGGGCAATCCTCATGGCGATTCCCCCACGCCGACCGAAGGTCCCTGTCGAAGGGAAGCCAGAGATCTCTCGTGCTCCAAATCACTTAATAAGCGACCACCTGCCGATGGCTCCACGCCCCCTGGGTCAGGGAAGGGAAACAGCAGGAAGCAGATGGACTTGAATCCCCTTTCTTGCCTCCCTTGGCCCCCCACGATCATTGTCTCCCGGTTCTTGCCTCCTTCACAAGGATATCACCGTCTTAGGTTAATAGGAAGCCGCTGAATTGCGACACCCCACTTTTCCCCAAAGGCCTCTTTGGTTCGCCCTTACCGAAGCCGCCTCGCCACCGTGGGATTTTCGCCCGACCCTCGCTCTGTTTCTATTAAGCATATATATCCAGAAGGGGAAGGTTTGAAACGTATTAAACCCTAGGGTAACCATACTATTACCCTTGGTATGTTTTGGCAACCCCGGAGGTCTACGATGGCCAGGGGTATTACCTTTGAGGGCGAGAAGGGCTCGCGGCATGGAGGGGAGGGTACCCCACCCGGGAGGGGTGAGTGAGGGGGCGGCGTTGATCCGCGGGGCATGTCGCGGGAATCTGGAACTCGGGCCCCAATGCGAGGGGTGAAACGAGGCGAAAACCATTGTCAGCCGCGGCCTTACATTGCA
>JAPWVA010000014.1 GCA_028275245.1 Actinomycetota bacterium | reverse complement strand
CGATCCGGGGATAACCGCCCCCTTTCGGGAGCTCAAGATGTCCTGCGGGCGAAGGCATTCCAGTGCCAGGGAAAACGGCGCAGGAGGGGAAGGGCACCCAGCCGGTCGTCCACGAGGGTGAAAGCGGCCTCCAAGGGGTAGAGCTTTAGGTTGAAGGGAAGCCTCTGGGAAAGCTCGGTGCAGAGGAAGAAAAGGGCTGCCGATAGGTACCCCGCCGGCAAGAGCCGGTATTCCCCGAAGCCGGCCCGACGGAGGAGACTTTCCAGCTCCCCGCGGGAGAAGCCCTCGGTCTCCTTGTCCGCCTCCGACACCATTTCGTCGTCCAGGACTTTCCTCCCGGTGAGCCTTTCCAACGTCTGTAGCGCCAGCTTCCCCAGGGGATATATGGTCCTGGACTGCCAACGGTTGGGCTCCGTTCCCAGCACCAGGACACCTCCCGGCTTCAGAACCCGGTGTGCTTCCCGCAGGGCCTGGAGAGGGTCGGGTAGGTGGTGTAGGGAGGCCACCATCAGGACCCCGTGGAAGGAGGTGTCGGCAAAGGGGAGTTTCTCGGCGTCGGCCAGCAAGTGGAGGGAGGAGCGGGCGAATCCCTCCCGCAGGTGCAGCTCGCGGGCCTCCCGCAGTTGCCCCGGGGAGATATCGGTGGCCACCAACCGGTATCCCCTCCTCAGGAGCTCCAGGCCGTCGTGCCCCAGGCCGCAGCCGCATTCCAGGATCAACGAGCCGGGTGGGAGGGGGTGGAACAGCTCAAGGAAGGCCCGATGGTAGTGGCGGTAGAAGGGGCTCCGTTGCCAAGTGGAGTGCATGTGCAGGTAATAATCGACTTTCTCGGTGTAGTGGGTCCTCTCCTGGGCTTTCATGACCCCTAGGCCTGGAGGGGTGAGGTCCGGCAGGCCTTCCACCGTTCCGTAGGAGGCACCACAGCCGGTGCAATCCAGGCTCACCCCTCTCCCATCTCCCGGGTTCCCCGGGGCGGGCGCCCAGGTCATCCTCCGGCCGCAGGCCGGGCAGGCCAGGTCCGGAGCCCAGGGGGGCACCTCCCCCGCTGGGATGAAGGACCTAGGGGATTCCCCATATCCCTCTCCCGGCGCTTGATCCCTGAAATAACCAGTCATGTGATCCTTATCCTGTCGTTTGACCTTTCCGGCTTCCTCTCCCCCGCCCTCCCCGCCGGCGGCGGCCCCCCCGACCCCCCCCGATTAGCCTTTTGCGGGGGAACTCCTTCCCCTCCTCCCACCAGTTCAAGAGGCCGAACCGGCTCATCCACTGCCCTGTCCCCGCATCCACTTCGCGCCCACCGTGTTCTGCAGAAGTGCCAAAGGCGGCAAAAGCTCATCCGCTGCCCGGAGAGCCTGGCGTATCATCCTCTCCCTGGCGCTTTTTCCCGCCTTCGCCTCGGGCCTTCGCTTCCCGGGAGAGTTTCTCCCCCTCCTCCCACCAGTGCCAGAGGCCAAACCAGCTCATCCACTGCCCGGGGGCCTGGCGTATCATCCTCTCCCCGGCCTCCGCCACCTCCTGCATGATGCGGGGTATCTCCTCCCTCTTGTCCCGACCAGGGTGGGAGAGGATGGGCGGGTAGAAGACCAGGCGGTTATGGAAAAGGTCCTCTCCCCGGAAGAGGGCGAAGGGAACGATGGGGGTGCCCAACTGCAGGGAGAAGTGGGCCAGGCCCGTGGCCAACGCCGCTGGCTTGCCGAAGAAGGTGACCAGGCCGCTCCCGTCCACGTCGAAGGTGATGCAGGCGCGCTTCCCTTTTTCCAGGTGGACGCGGATGCGGTTGAGGGTGTCCTGGCCGGCCCAGAAGACCGGGTTCTCGGGATCGGCTCCTAAGTCGTAGGCTTGGCGGGCCATGGCATCCACGTAGCGGGGAAGGGGCGTGTCCTCCGGGTAGTACATGACCGGCGTGTAGGGCTTGCCCATGTGATAAAGGACCGCGTGGAGGATGGGGTACATGCCTATGTGGCCCGTGGTGAAGAGGACGCCCTTACCCATGGCCTCAGCTCTTTCCAGGTTCTCCCAGCCCTCCACCTGTAGGTTACTCATAATCTCGCCCCGGTGTTTGGCCATGAGAAAGAGGTCGAGGATGGGGAAGATGGCGGCGGCGCACACCTCCTGGGCTATGCGGCGTACTTCGCCTGGGGAGAGCTCCGGGAGGGCCTGTCTTATCTTCTCCTGGAGCCGTTCCCCCATCCCCCGCCTGGCCAAGAAGACCAACTTGCCCAGTAGCCGGAAGGCCCGGTAGAAGAGGGAGGCGGGAAGCAGCATGAACAGGAATTTGCTCAGGTAGAAGAGGCTTATCAGTCCCGTTTCCAGCAGGCGGAAGAAAAGCCCAGGCCTTTCCCGGACCGGGTTTATGTGTCGGCCTCCCTCGACCTCGCCCTTGGTCAATTCGCTCCTCCTATCTCGCGGTGTTGGGGGCCCGCTCCTAGCGCTCCTTGTCCCGGATCACTTGGGATGGATCTCCACTCCGGGGATATTCGTCCCCTTCATGAATTCCCTCTAGGATATTCGTCCCCTCCATGGGTTCCCTCTATGTTTCCCTTTATGATATTTATTCCCCCTCCGGGCCCTACCTCGAAGGTCCGACGGACATGCCGCTGGAAAATGGTAACCCAATCCCCTCCCGTTGCAAACCTCAAAGGTTCCTTAAAGGTTCGGGGGCATATCCTCATGGCGGACCTCGTTCTGCAATGGGCCATGGGCGCTGGAGGAACCCCGCCTTCATCCGAAAGTTTTCAGGAAGGGATCAGGCCTTGCACCAGCTCGCCTGCCTCCTGGATGAGCCGGTTAGCCTGATCTAGGAAGGAAAGGTCGCTGGTGGCGATGGCTTTGAGGTAAAGATCGCAGGCGGTGATGTACTTGTCGAAGATGGTGAGGGCCTTTTGGCGCAAAGGCTCCAGCTCTGCCGGCAAGGGCGTGGAGGCCACCTGGTTGCGCAGGTTCACCAGCATGGTCTTGGTCTCGCTGACTTGTTGCGCCATCTCCATCCCCGAGAGGATGTCCTGGCCCATGGTCTGTATGTTCTTCTGGAGGGCGCGCAGGCTGTCCATCTGTTCCTTGGGGATGGCGGTCTGGATGGGCTCCAGACCCTGGGCCTCCTGGGCCTTCCTCAGCTCCTCCGCTGAGGCCTGGGCTTGCTTCTCCAGCTCCGCCTGGTGCTCGGGGCTGTAACGGGTCACGTACTCGATGCGGTAGTTGCCCGCCTCCCTCGAGTCCACCAAGGCGGTCTGGGTGTTATCCTCCCAGATGGTCCCGTCCACAGGATCCCACACGATGGTCCCGAAGCGGACCTCCACCTTCCTGGGGCTGGTGGCCAAGAGGAATACCAGCACCGCGGCCAGCACCGCCAGGGCCCCTCCGCCCAGCTGGATGAGCCTTCTCCACCTCCTACCCAGGGACCCGTACCACAGGATGAGCCTTTTCATCTTCCCCTTACGCCTCGTGACCTTACGCCTCGTGACTTGGTTTTATCGCCGCCTGTCGTTATTGTAAGTCCGGCCCACCGCGCGATCTTGCGACACACTTGTTCTTTGGTTTCCCGACGCCTATCCTGTTGCAAGTCCATGATACCAGCATTCGAGGCTTTTAGCGTTGGGCCTTCGGCCGCCGCGGCCTTCCCAAGGTGAGGGCGATACGACCGGTCGCCCTCTGTGATCCCCTGAGATTGATAACGCCGCCCTTCGGCTCCTGGGTGGAGCACGGGTGCATTTCCAGCTGGGATCGGGCACCGGGCCTCAAGGGCCGGCCATTCCCCGAAAGAAGTGCGGAGAGCCTAGCCAGGGGCGATGAGGGGAGATGGGGGCTACGGGCACGGGCTTTCGTACTTGCCGGGACACTCCCGGCTCCCGGCCGGGTTGGCTTTCGGTAATGGGTGATCGCCGACAGGGATCGATGCCCGAGGGAGCCAGCGGCCTAGCCGTCTTTGGGGGATATGAAGTAGATCATGTACGGGAAGCCCAGTGAAGATAAAATCAAATCTCGGAATGAACAGCCAAGACCAGGGAAGCATTAGCAAAGGAGGAGCGGCAGTGCCTATATTCGAGTTCCGGTGCGAGGATTGTGGCCATCGTTTCGATGCGTTTTTCCGAAGGGCGGAGGAGGCCGGGGAGGAAGGTAGATCTTGTCCTCGTTGCGGTTCTTCCAGGATAAGGAAACTCTTTTCCGTGCTGGGCCTGGGGGGAGGTTCCTCCCGCGATTCCTCCGGTTGCTCTACCCGTCCTACCTGAAAGCCTTGGTAGGGCCCGGTGGGCCCCACCGAGACTAGGCGATGCGTAAAGCGGCGGGACCTTGAGTCCACCTTACCGGTATCCTTCCGGGGCGACCAACTTTGCCCAGCGATCCACCCCCGCCTTTGACACCCATGGGTACCCAAGCCTTTTGACACCCGGGACCCCTTCTGTTATGTTGTTCAAAACGAAAAGGATGCAAATTGCAAATAGCCTCCCAGGAGGGATGAACCACCTCCGGGGACCCGGCTTGTGAGGGGGAGAGGCATGGACAGGGAGGAACTCACGCGGCTTCTGGCGGACACGGTGGAGGCTGTCTTCGTGTTCCTCCACCAGCGCTACGCCTTCTTCAGCTCCGTCTTCCGGGAGCACGGTCTCAACTACCATCAGTACGGGGCCCTGATGCTGGTCTACCTGGAAGGGCGGATCAGCGAAGGGGAACTGTCCCGCCTTTTGTTCCTGAATCCCTCCACGGTGAGCCGGATGGTTTACGCCCTGGAAAAGGAGGGATGGGTCCGATGCCGGAGGGAGGATGAGGACCGGAGGAAGGTCTGGGTATCCCTGACCCCCACCGGCAAGAGGAGGTTGGAGGCCATCAAGAGGAAGCAGGCGGAATACCTGGCCGAGCAGGTGGATGCTCTGGGGCCGGAGGAGAGGGAACGAGCCTACCGCCTGGCGGAGGCGGTCAACCGCGACCTCAGGATGCTCATCTCCCTGTACGAGGGCGAACGCTGAACCCCGGGTAAGGAGGTGAATGGTGAAGAGGGCTTTCGCCTGGATGGCAGCCGGTAGCGGCCGTAGGCCCTACCTGACCATTACCCTGATGCTATTACTCACCGTCGCCCTGGGCGCGGGTATACCCAGGCTACGGATGGAGTTCACCCAGAGGACCATGCTCCCCAGGGACTACCCGTCCGTCAGGGCCATGGAGAAGGTGGAGGAGGAGTTCGGGGGGGCGGAATACGCCAAGGTGTTGGTGGAAGGGGATGATCTGACCCGGGCCGTGAACGCCCTGGCCCTCTACCGCTTCGAGCGGGACCTGCGAGAAGGGCGAGGCAACGACTTTCACGGGGATTTCCTGGTCCGCGTGGAGAGTTATGTGACCAACCTCACCCGGAACCCCCAGGCGGACCTGCTTTTCAGCCTGTGCCTCGCCCTGCGAGAGGGATCCCGCGAGGAGGCCACGGGGCTGGTCGGGAAGGCGCTGGCGGATCCCGCCGTGGCGGATTACCGCCACGACCCCCGGGCGGCTCCCCTCATTTCCGCGGCGGAGAGGCTGGTCACCGATGGGCTGGACGACTCTTCCTGGGAAGCGCTCAAGGGCCAAACGTTGTTCCTGTTGGAAAGAGGGGTGGAGGAGGCCGTGAGGCAGTACCTTTCCTCCCCAGGAGGGGAGATGGTGTTGGGTCGCACCATCTCGCCCGACCACCGCTACGCCCTGGTCAATGTCCAAGTGAACCCGGCCCTGGACCAGGAGAGGAAGTACGGAAGGGCGGGAGAGTTTCGCCGATATGCCGAAGGGTTCTTCGCCTCCCACGGACTCAAGGCCTCGGTCAGTGGCGAGGTCTACATAATGAAGGTCTTCCGGGAGAGGGCCATGAGGGATTCGGCCCTGCTGGGGCTGGTCGCCTTCTTTTTCATAGTCTTGGTGCTATTCCTCACCTTCCGGCGGGTCCTGGATGTGGTGCTCACCCTGCTGGTGGTAGCCCTATCCAACCTGTGGGTCTTCGGCCTGATGGGTCTCGTAGGCATCCGCTACACCATGATGAGCGTGGCCATCGTTCCGCTGCTTTTGGGGATCGACATCGCCTATTCCATACACGTACTGACCCGGTACTACGAGGAAAGGGACAAGAGATCGGGGGCACTGGAGTCGGCGGTTACCAGCGTTTCCACGGTGGGGATAGCTGTCTTCCTGGCCGCCGCCACCACCATGTTTGGCTTCCTTTCCTTCTCCATCTCCGACATGCCCCCCATGCGGGACTTCGGCTGGATGTGCCTGGTAGGGGTCTTATTCGGCTTCCTCCTTTCCATCACCTTGCTCCCTGCCGCCCTGGTGATCCGGGATGAGCGGAGGGAAAGGTTGGAGGCCACCCGCAAGGAGAGCAACAAGTTGATAGATTGGCTGGACCGCGGCTTGGCTAAGCTATCCCTGCTGGCCGAAAGGCACCGGGCGCTCACGTGGGCGGGGTCATTGGTGCTGATAGTGGTTTTCGCGCTGCTGGCCACCGGTCTTTCCACCTCCGCCGACTTCCGCTCCTTCGTGCCCCGGGACCTACCGGAATACGTCACTTTCCTGCGCATCGAGGAGGTCTTCGGTGCCCAGGACACGGCTTTGGTGGTGGTGGAAGGTCGAGACATGCTCTCTCCCTCTTCCCTGGAGATGATGGAGGCCCTGGTCCGGGAGGCGGTTGAGGACCCCCGCAACCGCGATGAAGACGGGAGCTACAAGTACCTGGACCCCTCGCGTACCAACAGCCTTCCCGGAATACTATCCCTGGCGGGCACGGGATCGCCTGGGAGCGCGGCCCAGGCAGAGGAAGAGCTGGCGCGCTTGGAGAGGGATTTCGGCTTCGAGGCGTCCTCCCTGGTCTCCGCCGACCGGACCCGGGCCCTCGTCGTCTTCCAGGTGCCCTTCGTGGACGAGAGGGGCGAGAAGGAGATGGCCGCCATACTGCAAGAAAAGGCTGCGGAGATCCAGGGGAGGTACGGGGTGCGGGCGGAGGCCACCGGCACCCCCCTCATCGTGTCCGATGCCATCGGGCGGCTTTTTTCCACCCAGCTGCGCACCGGCGGGCTGGCCTTGCTCCTCTGCGCCCTGCTGGTCATAGTGATATTCCGTTCGCTGGCCCAAGGACTGATGGCCACCTCGGTGGTCTTCCTGGCCATCGTCCTGGAGCTGGGCCTGCTCCGGCTCATCGGGTGGCCCCTGGACATCATGACGGTGATGATCGCCTCCATGGTCATCGGGACGGGCATAGACTTCGGGATCCACGTGGCCCACCGGTTCCGAGAGGAGCTGGAGAAGGGCGTGGAGCCCGAGGAGGGAATAAACGCCACCGTTCGCAACGTGGGGGCTGCCCTCATCCCCGGTGCCCTCACCACGGCGGGCGCCTTCCTGATACTCACCTTCTCCAGCCTCTCGCCCCTCAAGAGGTTCGGGGTGATCACCGCCCTGGCCCTGGTGGGAGCTTGCTTCGCCGCGATGGTTATCGAGCCCACCTTCCTGGCCACCTACGAGGTGACGAGGAGGAGGTGGGTGAAGGCTCGAGGGTCAGGGGAAGATCCCCACCGCAGCAGTTGAAGTACCCGGAATGATCCGGAATGGCTCCCGATCCTCCTCTGCCCAGTTAGAGTGCGTGAGCGCATGGCCTTCCTAACATCTTGAAGTACCCAGACTGGCTCCCGATGCATCCCTGCGGAGCCCCTGGGTGCACCTCAGCGATTCGGCCCCGGCCTCTTTCCTCAGCGATTCAGCCCAGGCCTCTTTCGAAAAAAGGGGCGTTTCCCGCACTTTGGCCTATCCGTCCCTTTTTACACCAGGTGCTCCGCGGGGTTAGGTTGGGGTGACCCGTGCCCCGCTCTAGGGGTAAAATTCTCTCGTCCTTGACCGTGTCTGTTTCGCGGGAAGGGCACTTTAGTGCTGCGCCCCTGCGGCGGGATCCGCAAAGAACGTTTTCCCAGGAGGTCCGCTTGACCCTCAGGGAGAGGTTCCTCGAATATCGCAGGCATATAAGGTTTTCCGACATGGACCTGGCCTCAAGGGCTATGGCCTTGATGTGGCTGGAGGTCTTCAGGAAGAGGGTTTTCCGCAACTGCTTTCCCCACGTGGCTTCCCCGGGTCTCCTCCGGGAGGTGGGAGAGGTCATCGATTCCGTTTACCTGGAGGGATACATCCTGGCACGTGCGGCCCGAGGGGAAGGCTGGGAGCCCCTGACCTTCACCGATCCCAGCGTGCCGGGCTCGGTGGAACGAGGTGTGGAGGCTTTGCGCTCCATGTATGAGGAGGAGGCAGTGGGCGAGGAGCCTTTTGCCGACGAGCCGCTGGGGGTTGATTCCCTGGCGGAGTCCCTCGTCCGGGAGGTCACCTCCTACCCGGTTCTGCAGCGGCTTGAGGAGCTGGAATTGCTGAAGGTTCACTTGCTTTACGCCCTCTGGGCCGGCTATAAGCTGGCGGAGTTCGAGAGGAGGATGCGGTTGAAGGGCACCGGCGGGGGAGGATGGCGGTGAGCGCGGCGGAATTGTTCTGGAGGATGGTTTTTGCCGCCAGGCACCCGGTCATCAAGTACTACCAGTGGTGCCTCCGGAGGGGAGGGGTGAAGTGCGGTCCCTACGTCTGGATATCCGGCAAGCCCGACGTGGCCCTGGCCGGGGAGTCTACCTGCGAGATCGGCGATGGCACCTTCATACCCACCACGGTGCAGATCAGGGGCAACGATCGGGGGAGGATAGTGATAGGCAGGAACTGCTCCTTGGACACCCTGGCCCGGCTCTTCGCCGCCAACGACGCCCTGCTACTCTTGGAGGACAACGTGGCCATCGGCCCCTTCAACATCATCAACGCCTTCGACGACTGCATCATCAAGAAGAACTCGATGTTGGGCCCCTACGTGAACATAAACTGTGCCGATCACGGGATGGAACTGGGGGAGCCCATGCGATTCCAGAGGGGAACCTACGAGCCGGTGGTGATCGAGGAGGACTGCTGGATCGGGTCCCACTCGGTGATACTGAAAGGGGTCACCGTGGGGACGGGCGCGGTGGTGGCGGCGGGATCGGTGGTGACCCGGGACGTTCCTCCCTTCGCCATAGTGGCGGGAGTTCCAGCCAAGGTCATCGGTGACCGGCGGGAGAAGTACGGGGTTCGGGGCGGGGCGCAAGAGGGCACGGGGAAGGGGTAATGGCTAGCCCGGGGCTTGCCAGTGCGGATTCCCGTGGGGTTACCGGCCTGTGAAGCGGCGGGGAAGGATGACGCGCTCAGCCCGGGGGTCGCACCCGCGCCAGCGGGTCCATCAACCGGCGCGGCAGTGGGGCCTCAGGCGGGTTGGCTCTGCCCACGGCCTCTTACGGGTACCGCGCCGGTCCGCAGGTGCCGGGCAGGACACCGCCTCACGAGCCTCCATGCCCCGGCTTTCCTCACTGCCCTCACCCCGGGGGCGCTCCGTCACGCTGGACCGCCCGGGGGCCAGGAAGACCGCCGATCCCAGGGCGAGGAAGAAGGTCAGGCCAGCTATGACCAGCCCGAGATGACCCCTGCTCTCGGCCAGGGAGGGTAGCAGGAATATGAAGGCCACCACCAATGCCCGTGCTGCATCCCGCCTGCCAGAACGCGTCCTCTCTCCCTTCACGTGGATCACCTTTCCTTTCCCATTACGGGCGTCATAGGTCCATAATATGTTCGAGCGGTGACATTAATATGTTCGAGCGGTGACATTACCGGGGGATCTTTGGTTCCCCTCTCGTTCGGGCGGGGGAAGGATGTCTAAGACGGAGAGGCTCATAAACCTGGTGGCCATGCTTCTGGCGGCGAGGCGGCCGGTGACCTTGGAGAGGATCAGGCAGGCCATCCCCGATTACAAGCAGGAGAATCCCGCCTCCTTCAAGAGGATGTTCGAAAGGGATAAGAAGGAGCTCCGGGAGATGGGCGTGCCCATCGAGGTGGAGCCCCTGGACCCCTTCGGGGAGGAGCAGGGTTACCGCATCCCCAGGGAGGGTTATTACCTTCCCGAGATAGACTTCACGCCCGAGGAAAAGGCTGCCCTGTTCCTGGTATCCCAGGCGGTGGCCTCCGAGGGCCTTCCCCTCTCGCCCGAGGTGGAGTCCGCCTTTTTAAAGCTCAGCCCCGATTTCGGTGACGGAGTTTTACTGCAGCCGGGATCCTATCCCATGTACTTCGTGGGTTCCTCCAGCACGAGGGAGGACCTCCACAGGCTCTGGGACGCCGTCCTGCGGCGCAAGAGGGTGAGGTTCTCTTACCAGTCCATGAACCGGGAGGCCCCCGAAACCCGGGAGGTGGACCCCTACGGGCTCTTCTACCGCCATGGCTGCTGGTACCTGGTGGGTCATTGCCATCTGAGGGGGGAGATAAGGTGCTTCCGCTTGGACCGGATCAGGTCGGAGGTAGAGCCGGCTTACCCGGGGAGTGCGGCACCGGACTTCGAGCGTCCGCCGGGTTTCCGCCTGGAGGACTATTCCCGGAAATTCCCCTGGGAGTTTGAAGAGGGCGAGAGGGCGTATCACGCCCGGGTGCTTTTTTCGCCTAAGGTGGCTTGGATGGTGGAGAGGGACCTGGGGGACCGCTACACCTTCGAGCCCGGGGATGACGGCGGTGGCGTCCTTCACCTTGAGGTGAGGAACGAGGAGGGGATGATCCACTGGCTCATGGGCTTCGGGGAGGATGCGGTGGTGCTCTCCCCGCCCGAGCTCAGGGAAAAGGTGATCAGGAGGTTGGAGGAGATGCTTTATAGGTTGGAGGGGGGGCGGAGGCCTTGAGTGATTCTTCCCGCAGGATAAAGAGGCTCCTCTCCCTGATACCCTATGTGATCAAGCACCAGGGGTGCACCGTACAGGAGCTGTGCGAGGTCTTCCGCGTGAGCCGGAAGCAGCTGCAGGCGGACCTGGATACCATCTTCTGCTGTGGACAGCCTGACTATACCCCAGCCGACCTCATAGAGGTGGAGCTGGACGGTGACCGGGTTTACATCAGGATGGCTGACTACTTCTCCCGTCCCCTCATGTTCACCCCCTCCGAGCTGACCGGGATGTACCTGGCCTGCAAGGCGGCAGAGAAGATGCTGGGCAGGTCCGCTTCCCGCCCCCTGGAGAGCGCCTTGGCGAAGATGGAAAGGGCCCTGGGTTTCCGCGTTCCCGCCGGGGAGGGGGAGGTGGAAGGGAGCGTGGAGGTCCCGGATTTGGGGTGGGAGAGGGCCATGGTGGACGACCTCTCACGGGCTGCCAGGGAGAAGAGGGTGGTGGAGATGGAATACTATGTCCACGGCCGGGACGAGATGACCTCCAGGAGGGTGTATCCCATCTCCCTGGTTTTCGGGGTGGGCCACTGGTATATGAGGGCCTGGGACGAAGCCCGGGGGGAGACGAGGAACTTCCGCCTGGACCGGGTGAAGAGCTACCAGGTCACCGAAGAGAGGTTCGAGCTCCCCCGGAGGGTTGAGGAAGAGGGAGGGACCCCCTTCCCTCGTTTTGGAGAAGATTCCCTACAGGTGACCCTGCGTTTCTCACCCCGTCTGGCCAAGTGGGCCCGGGAACAGCCCATCTTCCAGGATTGGAGGGAGGAAGAAGGGGGGCTGGTGTGCACCTTGAGGTCGGATAGCCTGTCGTGGTTGGAGAGGGAGATCCTCAAGTACGGGCTGGAGGCGGAGGTGCTGGGTCCCCCGGAAGTAAAGGATGCACTGGCCTCCCGGATCCGCAAGGTACTCCGGCTTTACCAGGCCCATAGGG
>JAPWVA010000142.1 GCA_028275245.1 Actinomycetota bacterium | reverse complement strand
CGGCTGGGGTGCCCACTGGAGATAACCAGGGTAGCGGTGAGGGACATGGCCGATCCCCGATACGTTGAGGTCCCTATCGATATGATCACCACCGATGCCCGCGAGGTGATAAGGGACCCCGATGTGGACATCGTGGTGGAGGTGATCGGAGGCATCGAACCAGCCAGGACCTTCATCTTGGAAGCCATCGAGAACGGAAAGCACGTGGTCTGCGCCAACAAGGAACTGGTCAGCACACGAGGCAGGGAAATACTGGAAGCAGCGGAACGCAAAGGTGTGGACTTTGCCTTCGAGGCCAGCGTGGGAGGAGCGATTCCCATTATCATGCCCCTGAAATACAGCCTGGCAGGGAATTCCATTAGGGAGATCCTGGGAATAGTCAACGGGACCACAAACTACGTGCTCACCAGGATGTCCGAGGACGGGATCGATTTCCGCCAGGCCCTTGCACAGGCCCAAGAGAGGGGTTACGCGGAGGCCGACCCCACCAACGACGTGGAAGGGAAGGACGCAGCTGCCAAACTGGCCATCCTCGCCTCCATCGCCTTCAACAGCCGAGTTACCCTGGATGACGTTTACACGGAGGGGATAACACGCGTCACCGAGGCTGATATAAGGTTCGCCTCCGAGCTGGGGTACGCCATCAAGCTGCTGGCGATCGCCAAGGACGAGGAGGACGGCATCAGCGTCCGGGTCCACCCCACCATGATACCCTTCCAGCACCCCTTGGCCTCGGTGCGGGAGGAGAACAACGCCATATTCGTCAGCGGTGATGCCGCAGGCGAGCTAATGTTCTATGGGAAGGGTGCGGGTAGCCTTCCCGCGGCCAGCGCCGTGGTGGGGGATGTGATAACCATAGCTCGCAACCTCCTGGCGCGGGGCCGGATGGTGGGATGCACCTGTTTTCGCGATAGGCCGATCAAACCCATAGAGGAGATCGAGTCCCGCTACTTCATGATATTCGACGTTCCCGACCGGCCCGGGGTGCTGGCCAAGATAGCCGGCGTCTTCGGTGACAACATGGTGAGCATCAAGTCGGTCATCCAGCACGGCACCGGGGAGGAGGCCAGGATCGTGCTGGTGACCCACAAAGTCAAGGAGGGGAGGATGCGGGAGACGGTTCGGGGCCTCGAGCAGCTGGACGTGGTGGAGCGGATCGTCAGCTTGATACGGGTCGAGGGCGAGGGCGAGGATTGAGCTCGGGCCAGATCCTGAACCTTTGCCGGATGAGGTAGAAGGGAAGCGGCCTTCCCCCGCGGAAGGGGCCCCGATGAAGCGGTGAGGTGAAGATGGGTAAAAGGGAATGGAAAGGGGTTATCCATGCTTACCGGGAATACCTCCCGGTGAGCGATGCCACGCCGGTGATTACCCTGCTGGAGGGCAACACGCCCCTGGTGCGGGCGGAGAGGATAAGCAGGGAGCTGGGCTTGGAGGTTTATCTCAAGTGCGAGGGTATGAACCCCACCGGTTCCTTCAAGGACCGGGGGATGACCGTGGCGGTGAGCAAGGCGGCGGAGAGCGGGGCCCGGGCGGTCATCTGCGCCTCCACTGGGAACACCAGCGCTTCCGCGGCGGCCTATGCCGTCCGGGCGGGCATGGACTGCGTGGTGCTCATCCCCAGAGGTGCCATAGCCCTGGGCAAGCTGGCCCAAGCCCTGGTGCACGGAGCGAGGGTTCTGGCAGTGGAGGGTAACTTCGATCAAGCCCTCCAGCTGGTGCGGGAGATCTCCTCGGAATATCCCGTGGTCTTGGTGAACTCCCTCAACCCCCACCGCATAGAGGGCCAAAAGACCGGGGCCTTCGAGATATGCGACGCTCTGGGGAGGGCACCCGATTACCATTTCATTCCGGTTGGAAACGCGGGTAACATCACGGCTTACTGGAAGGGTTACCGCGAGTACCGAGAAGCGGGGAAGATCTCCTCCCTGCCCCGGATGATGGGATGGCAGGCCGAGGGGGCGGCCCCCATAGTCAGGGGTCACCCGGTAGAAAGACCGGAGACGGTGGCCACCGCCATCAGGATAGGGAACCCGGCCAGCTGGAGGGGGGCGGTGGAGGCCGCTCGCGATTCGGGGGGGCTCATCGACATGGTCTCCGACGAGGAGATCCTGGCCGCCTACCGGCTCCTGGCATCGAAAGAGGGCGTTTTCGTGGAACCGGCCTCCGCTGCCTCGGTAGCCGGGCTGTATAAGGCGGCCGGCCGGGGTGATGTCCCCCGGGGATCCCTGGTGGTGTGCGTGCTCACCGGCCACGGCCTCAAGGACCCTGACCTGGCGGTGTGCCAGTCGGGAGAGCCCCTGGTGGTTCCGCCGGTCAAGGAGAAGGTACTGGAAGCGATGGGGTTATGAAGAAGCCGGTGAGGTTCTTGGTGCTGGTGCCCGACGGGGCGGCGGATTACCCCGACCCCCGGCGGGGAGACCTTACCCCCTTGCAGGCCGCCCGCACCCCGAACATGGATGCCCTGGCGGAGGCAGGGGTGTGCGGCAGAGCGGTCACCATCCCTGGGAAACTGCCCGCCGGGAGCGACGTGGCCAATTTTTCCCTCCTCGGTTACGATCCTTGTATCTACTACACAGGTAGGGGGCCCCTGGAGGCTGCCAGCATGGGCGTGAGACTGGGAGAGGGAGAGGTGGCCTTCCGTTGCAACCTGGTAACTATTTCCATGGGAAGGCTTGAGGATTACAGCGCCGGTCACCTATCCACGGGGGAGGCGAGAAGCCTCATAGCTTCCCTGCAGGAGAGGCTGGGAAGCGACGGCGTGGCATTTCATAGCGGCGTGGGTTACCGTCACCTACTGGTCCTCCGGGGAGAGGAGTTCCTCGAGACCTCATGCCTCGCTCCCCACGACGTTGTGGGAAGGCCACTGGAGGAGATACTTCCTACGGGAAGGGGGGCGGAATTCCTCCGGGACCTGATGGAGAGGGCAGGGGAAGTGCTGGAAAACCACCCCGTGAACGAGGAGAGGAGGAGGGCCGGCCTTCGTGCGGCGAACGGGATATGGCCCTGGGGCCAGGGCCGGCCGCCCCGCCTCCCCAGCCTCGAGGAGAGGCATGGCCTGTCGGGGGCCGTGATAACCGCCGTGGACCTCATAAAGGGCCTGGGGATTCATGCCGGGATGGAAGTAGTGGAGGTACCCGGAGCCACCGGGTATTACGACACCGACTACCGGGCCAAGGGGGTGTACGCGGCCCGAAGCCTGGAGGACAAAGACCTGGTTTTCGTGCACGTGGAGGCGCCGGACGAGGCGGGACACGAGGGAGATTGGGAGGAGAAGGTCCGGGCCTTGGAAAGGATAGACTCCCTGGTGCTCGGCGAGATACTCGAAAGATCACGGGAAAGGGGCATGGACCTGCGCGTCCTCCTCGCCCCCGACCATCCCACCCCCCTGAGTGTGCGCACCCATGTCAGGGACCCGGTGCCCTTCGTGCTTTACGGCCTGGAGGAAGAACCGGACGGTGCCAAGGTATTCCAGGAGAGAGAAGTGGAGAAGGGAAGGCTGGGCCTGGTGCCCGCGTGGAAATTGCTGGATGCCCTGGTGAAGGGAAACACGGAAGGCCTGAATGAGTGATGGAATAAAATGGATTTTAACCGGATCACTCCCGTTCCCGGCGTAGCGTCTTTCGCCTCGGCGGTAAAAAGTCCCCAGTATGGTAAACTTTAATCGCGAGATCCCGAGAGCCGTCCCGGGGCCGGAAGGGAAACTATCGGCATCGATGTGTCCCCCGTCGGGGAATCCTGCGGAAAGGTCGAGGTTTTACCATGGCTATTAGGCGTTATCCTCTGGCAAAGTCACCCATAGTGGTGGCACACATATCCGATTTCCATATCGGCTCCTACCATTTTGTATCCAACCTCATGAACCGCACCATACAGGAGCTCAACGAGCTACAGCCAGACGTGGTGGTGGTCACCGGCGATCTCACCAACGAGGGCTTCCGGCAGGAATACCTCACCGCCAAGGCGTACCTGGATGACCTGGAGTGCGAACGGGTGGTGGTGGTCCCGGGAAACCATGATTCACGGAACGTGGGATACCTCCACTTCCAGGAACTCTTCGGCCCCCTTTTCACCACTTTGCGCTTCCAGGGCATCTGCATAGTGGCAGTGGATTCCTCCGAGCCAGACCTGGACTCGGGGAAGATAGGGAGGGAGCGTTACGGCTGGATTGTGGAGAACTTCCAGTCCCTGGACGATTTCAAGATATTTGCCCTCCACCACCACCTGCTGCCCGTTCCCGGCACTGGCAGGGAGCGCAACATCGTCTACGACGCAGGCGACATCCTGGAGATACTCTACTATTCCGGCGTGGACCTGGTCCTAACCGGGCATAAGCACGTGCCCTACGTGTGGAGGCTGGAGGACATGTATGTGGTCAACGCGGGTACCGTCTCCTCGTTGCGCTTGCGCGGCAACACCAAGCCCTGCTACAACATCATCCGCATCCGGGAGGAAGAGGTGACCATATTCCGCAAGTATCCCTTCGGCGGCCAGGACGTCATCGCCAGGTTCGGGGTGGGGGTGAGGGAGGCCCAGAGGGCCCTTTCCGTAGTGTTGAGGGAGATAATTCAGTCCGACATCACGCCTCGGGAGAGGGA
>JAPWVA010000141.1 GCA_028275245.1 Actinomycetota bacterium | reverse complement strand
AGACGATCTGCCGGGGGGAGACGTCCATGAAGTCCACCTCCTCCGGCGGCACGTTCACCACCATCTCCCTCTTGCGGCAGAGGACTCGGTCCCCCACCAAGTGACCCTTCTTGTCCACCGGGGCATTTGCCTGGGCGATGGTGTAATTCTCTTCCTCGTCAGCGGTGAGGTAGACGATCTCGTCGGTGACCTTGCCCTTCACCACCTTGCGATAGGGGGTCTCTATGAAGCCGAACTCGTTCACCCGGGCGTAGGTGGCCAGCGAACCGATCAGCCCGATGTTGGGACCCTCCGGAGTCTCAATGGGACACATGCGCCCGTAATGGGAGGGGTGCACGTCCCTCACCTCGAACCCCGCCCTTTCGCGGGAAAGCCCACCCGGCCCCAAAGCCGAGAGCCTTCTTTTGTGGGTCAACCCCGAGAGGGGATTGGTCTGGTCCATAAACTGGGAAAGTTGGCTAGAGCCGAAGAACTCCTTGATGGCCGCCACCACCGGACGGATGTTGATGAGGTTTTGGGGGGTAAGGGCCTCCACATCGGGGGTAGCCATCCTCTCCCTCACCACCCTCTCCAGGCGGGCCAGGCCCATCCTCACCTGGTTCTGGATGAGCTCACCCACCGCGCGAACCCGGCGGTTGCCGAAGTGGTCGATGTCATCCACCGCTTCCTCCTCCCCGGCCACCACCCGGAGCAGGCAGCGGATGGTCTCTATGACGTCCTCGGGGGTGAGGATGGTCACGTCCAGGGGCACGTTCAAGCCCAGCCTCTTATTCAGCTTGTACCTTCCCACCCGGGCCAGGTCGTACCTCCTGGGATTGAAGAAAAGGTTTTCCAGGAGGTTCTTAGCGCTGTCGGCGGTGGGGGGCTCGCCCGGCCGAAGCTTCCTGTATATGTCCAGGATGGCCTCGTCCCTAGTCCGGGTGTGGTCCTTCTCCAGGGTTATCTCCATCAAGGGGGAGCCGTCGAACAGCGAGAGGATCTGCTCGTCGTCTTCGTAGCCCATGGCCCGAAGCAAGACGGAGGCGGGCTGCTTTCTCTTGCGGTCGATCCTGACCCCGATCACGTCCCGCTTGTCGGTCTCGAACTCCAGCCAGGCCCCCCGGGAGGGGATTATCTTGGCGTAGTACAGTTCCTTGTCGGTGGTTTTGTCCAGCTCCTTGTCGAAGTAAACCCCCGGGGAGCGAACCAGCTGAGAGACCACCACCCTCTCGGTCCCGTTGATGATGAAGGTTCCTTTATCGGTCATCATGGGAAAATCGCCCATGAAGACCGTCTGCTCCTTGATCTCGCCGGTCTCCTTGTTGATCAACGACACGTTGACGAAGAGAGGGGCGGAATAGGTCATGTCCCTCTCCTTGCACTCGTCCACGTCGTACTTGGGCTCCTTAAAGTAATGCTCACCGAACTCGACCGCCAAGTTACTGCCGAAGTTCTCTATGGGGGATATCTCTCGGAAGACCTCCCGGAGCCCCTCAGTGCAGAACCACTCGAAGGACTTCTTCTGCACCTCTACCAGGTCGGGAACGTCGAGGATCTCGGGAATCTTGGCGAAGCTTCTCCTGACGCGCCTGCCTCCTGTAACGCTCACTTTCCTCCTCACTCCCCTTCCTTAAAAGAAAAGGCTCTTACAATATACGCAAAATGTCATATTATTAAGCTCTCTCGGATTCTGTCAACGTGAAGGTTCCGGAACGCGATCCATCCACCCCGCCTTCCAGCTCGACGCCCTCATGACTTCAACATAGCACCGGCGGCTGACGCGTACAAGCCAGTAGTAAGCGCCTCTCTGGTGTTTTCCCCGGCTTTCATAAGGCCAACCTCCGCCTTGAGGCCCGACGTTCCTCTCATGGCTTCTCGCCGGTATCCTCGTGAACCATCCGACGCCAGGGGCTGCCGACCGGTTCCCGGTCCGGGTGGGAGACCCTTTCCGCCCTCCGCTGAGGATAGGCCTTCCCAATGAAAAAGGGCCCGCGGGCCAAACCCCGCGGGTCCTAAAAACCCAAGGTCCCGCTGGGCAGCGGGCACCGCGGTTACTTTATCTCCACCTGGGCTCCGGCCTCCCGGAGCTGCTCGGCGATGCGGTCGGCCTCGTCCTTGGAGACCTTCTCCTTGATGGGCTTGGGCGCCTCGTCCACTAGGGCCTTGGCCTCCTTCAGGCCCAGGCCGGTGATGTCCTTCACCACCTTTATGACCTGGACCTTCCGGTCACCGGCCGCCAGCAGCACCACGTCGAACTCGGTCTTCTCCCCCTCCTCGGCGGGCATCTCTCCCGCTGCCGCGGGGGCGGCCGCGCCGGGAGCCGCCACGGCCACGGGAGCTGCTGCGGTGACCCCGTATTTCTCCTCCAGGGCCTTCACCAGCTCATTCAGCTCGAGAACCGTCATGGAGTCTATGGCCTCGAGGATCTCCTCCAGGCCCAGCTTCTTCTCCGCCAACTTTCACACCTCCGTCTTCCTATCCGAGCGTAACCGTCCTTCCCATGCCTTACCTGCCCTTCGATGCCTCCCCTCAAGCGGCTTCCCTCTTCTCGGCCACTGCGGAGAGGGCATAAACCAGCTTGCGATAGGGACCGGAGAGGACCCCCACCAGCTGGTAAATGGGGGACTTGAGGGAACCCACCAGCCTGGCCAGCAGCACTTCCCGGGAGGGGAGGTTGGCCACCTCCCTCACCTGGGCGGGCTCCAGCACCTTACCCTGCAAAAAGCCCCCCTTGAACCTGAGGTTAGGATACTCCCGGGAGAAGGCCAGCAGTTCCTTAGCCACCGCCACTGGGTCTTCGCCGGCGAAGGCCGCCGCCACGGGCCCTACGAAGAACCTCTCCATCTCCTGGCAGGGGGTTCCCTCCAGGGCCCTGCGGGCCAGGGTGTTCTTGAGCACCCGGTACTCGCCGCCCAGCTGCTTGATCCTGGACCTGAGGCGGTTCATCTCCTCCACCTTGAGCCCGGTGAAGTCGGTGAGGAATATCGCCTGGTAGGAGGCAAACTTCTCCCGGAGCTCCTCCACCAGCTCCACCTTTTCCGGCCTGGGCATCCGACGCTCACCTTCCTTTCAAACCGAAACCCCTCGCGCAAGGCGAGGGGCATGAAGCATCCATCTTCACGCCTTCGCCTCCGCGGGCATTTTAAGTCCAGCGACACCCACTTCTCAGGCTAGGCACACGGAAGAAAGCTAACACAATGCCCTTTAGCTGTCAATTTGGGGTTTGCAGGGTCACCGTCGTTTCGCGCCTTGAGAGCGACCACCGATGCTCTGAGCCGCGGTCGGTTTTACCCGTCCGCCACCTTCCCCCTGAAACGGTCAGCCTGGATAAGCGCGGGAAAGTTCAGACCGCCTGTTTCTCCTCCTCGGCCAGGATATCCCGCACCACCGACGGGTCGACCTTCACCCCCGGGCCCATGGAGGTGCTGAAGGTGATGCTTTTCAGGTACTTACCCTTGGCGGTGGCCGGTTTGGCCCTGATCACCTCCTCCAGGATGGCCTGGTAGTTCTCCAAGAGCTTCCTCTCGTCGAAAGATTTCTTCCCCAGCACGAGATGGAGGTTGCCCTGGCGGTCCACCCGGTATTCCACCTTGCCAGCCTTGATATCCCGCACCGCCTTGGCCACATCGAAGGTCACCGTGCCGGCCTTGGGATTGGGCATCAGGCCCTTGGGACCCAGGATCTTACCCATCTTGCCCACGTGGGACATCATGTCCGGCGTGGCCACCATGGCATCGAAGTCGAACCAGTCCTCCTTCTTTATCTTCTCCAGCAACTCGGGCCCCCCCACATAATCGGCCCCCGCTTCCTCCGCCTCGCGGGCCTTGTCGCCCTCGGCTATGACCACCACCCTCACATCCTTGCCGGTGCCGTGGGGAAGACTGACCGTGCCCCTCACCATCTGGTCGGCCTTGCGGGGATCCACCCCCAAGCGGAAGGCGACCTCCACCGTCTCGTCGAAACGTGTGGAGGGCATCTTCTTGATTATGGAGATGGCCTCGCGGGGATGGTACAGTCTCTGGCGGTCGAAAAGCTGTAGTGCCTCGCGGTAACGCTTGCTCCTCTTCTTCAACTCCATCACCTCCGTGGTCTCAAGCGGGCTTTCCTGCCCTCCCACCAGGTGCGTTCCACCGATCCGCAGGGGCGGCTCCTACCTCACCGTCAAAGGATCGCGACCCACGACGAGGAGAAGGCGCCGGCTTTCAGTCCACCACCTGGATGCCCATGCTGCGGGCCGTGCCCTCGATGATCCGTGTGGCCGCCTCCAAGTCGTCGGTGTTGAGGTCCTTCATCTTGAGCTTCGCGATCTCCCGTATCTCCTCCCTCTTGAGCCGGGCCACCTTCTGCACATTGGGCTCCTTGGACCCCTTCTCGATTCCCGCCTTTTGCTTGAGGAGCACCGAGGCAGGCGGGGTCTTGGTAACGAAGGAGAAACTGCGGTCCTCATAGACCGTGAGCTCCACCGGGATAATGGTACCCACCTGGGACTGGGTGGCGGCGTTGTAGGCCTTACAGAACTCCATTATGTTAACCCCGTGCTGGCCCAGGGCAGGACCCACCGGCGGAGCCGGCGTCGCCTGCCCCGCGGGCAGCTGGAGCTTTATCTTCGCTATGACCCTCTT
>JAPWVA010000140.1 GCA_028275245.1 Actinomycetota bacterium | reverse complement strand
CGCGGAAGCTCCATCTCCTGGGGCTTCATGCTCCCAAGGAAGCTCTCCACCATGCTTTCCCGGGAAAGGGTTGCCCCGCAGTTGCCGCAGAACTTGGCCCTGTCCGGCTGATAACTCCCGCATTCTGGGCAGATCATCTCAAGTCCCCCGCGGAGTATAATCCTTACCACTGAGATTGGGCGCCCCGCTTCCGTCCCGGTTCAAGCACCATGGCCCCCGGAGCCACCCAAGCAAAGTATAGCGGACTGAGGTGATAGCCTGACCTTTCCTCGCCGCTGGGCCAGGGTTCGGTCCCTTGGATCCCCCGTCCTTGCTCCCGTGGCGAGTGACGGGGGGAGAGCTGAAAGGATGAGTTTCCCCGGACCGTTCCCTCGGCCCGGGGCCAGTGAGCCAGCGGGGACCCAGTCCCCTGGATCGACCTCACCACTCCAATTCCTCGGCCCGCTTTCGTACCTCCGTCTTCACCACCTTGGCCAGTCTCCCGCTATGCAGGTAGACGGTCCGGTGGGATATCTCGGAGATGGCCGAGTTGTGGGTCACCAGGATTATGGTCTGGCCCATCTTCTCGTTGATCTCCTGCATCAGGGCCAGGACTTTCTTTCCCGTCTCATAGTCCAGCTCCCCCGTGGGCTCGTCGCAGAGGAGTATGGGGGGGTTCTTGCATATGGCCCGGGCGATGGCCACCCGTTGCTGCTCCCCTCCCGAGAGCTGGTTGGGGAAGTGGTCGGCCCGGTGGGCCAGCCCCACCGCCTCCAGCGCCTCCCGTGCCTTTCCCCTGTGGTCCCCGTCTACCAGCTCCAGGGCCAGCTCAACGTTCTCCAGCGCAGTGAGGGTGGGTATCAGGTTGAAGAACTGAAACACGAACCCGATCTGGGTGCGGCGGTACTCCGTGAGCTCCTGGACGGTGAGGCGGGAGATGTCCCAGCCGTTCACCACCATCCTTCCCGAGGTTATCGTGTCCATACCTCCCAGGAGGTTCAGGAGGGTGGTCTTGCCAGACCCGCTGGGCCCCAATATGACTATGAATTCCCCCTGATAAACGGTGAGGTCCACTCCTTTCAGGGCTTGTACCTCCACATCCCCCATGCGATAGACCTTGCTCACCCCTTCCAGGCGTATTATCTCCTTCCTCCCGTCCCCCTCGGCGGCGGGAGTAACGGTGGACGGCGCCTCCCGGGCGGCGAAAGGAGTTCTCGCCCCCCTGCCTTTCACCGTCCCCTTCCTCGTCCATCCCACCATACGGACCTCCCGGATCGGGACATTAAGGTAAAACGCTTGGCCGCGGGGACCAATTCCTTTATCGGCAGCGCTCGCCTTCCCGGAAAGGGTCCCCGCGGCCCACATCCTCTTGGGCCTTCGGGGCCGGTCCCGCTCAGGGTTCCCTCTGTCCCCAGCGCTCGTGGAAAACGATCTCCTCCAGGGGCTTCCTGCCCCTCTCATCCGGATACTTGGCTGGGTAGCCCAAGGGGGTCATGGCCACTATCCTTATGTTCTCCGGCACACCCAATATGGGCCTCACCTTGTCCTCGTCGAAAAGGCCAATCCAGCAGGTACCCAGGCCCTGGTTCCAGGCCTCAAGGCAAAGGTGCTCCATGCATATGCCTATATCCACCAGATAGTAGTTCTGATCCTTCATCTTCCCCGACTGTTCCGGGTCGGCGCAGGCCACGATGAGCACCGGTGCGGTGGCGGTGGCCTTCTGCGCGGGGTTGTTTTCCAGGGTGGCGGCTATGGCCTCCCGGGTCTTTTGGTCCTTGACCACGATGAAATACCAGCACTGGCGGTTGGCCCAGGAGGGGGCAAGCCGGGCAGCCTCCAGCACCTCCCTTATCTTCTCCTCTTCCACCGGTCGGTCCTCGTACTTGCGGATGCTCCGCCTTTCCCTGAATACGCTCATCACCATGCTCACCAACTCCTTTCCCTATCGTCGCCGGCCGCGCGGCAAAGCTCGACTTGCTGCCAGGATTTGCGGTCCTCCGGTAAGAGGAATTTAACATATCGGGGTCGCCTCGGGAACGAAGCCCGGGAACGGCATGGTTGCCGGCGGCGGGAGGGGCGGCCCCGCGCGGGTCGGATCACCGGGATACGGTGCCCCAACGCCATCCCCGGTGCTCACTGAAAGGCCCGACACGCCACTGGACCAGGGCACGAAGGAGTGTTCCCCGTTGACTCCCGCTGGCCGGGTGGTCCCCAGCGGGTCAACCCTGTGATATCGCCGACATGACGTGCCTCCCTTTTCGGGCTGGTTTATAATCAATTACCGATGCTTTAGGAGGTGAGATGCTTCCCAGGGTCCCTGTCCAGCCCAAGTCCCTGGAGGCCTACCGGCCCATCGTCGGTGACGAGGTGCTGGAGGAGATAGGCTCCCTCGCAAAGCCCCTGCTGGGGGCCAGGGTGTTGCATATCAACAGCACCGCCCACGGCGGGGGAGTGGCCGAGATGCTCTACAGCCTGGTTCCCCTCATGAACAGCGCCGGCCTGGAGGCAGAGTGGCGTCTTATCCGGGGTGACCAGGACTTCTTCACCGTGACCAAGCTCTTCCACAACGCCCTCCAGGGGATGGAGATCCCCATCACCAACGAGATGAAACTCAAGTACCTCAACGTGAACGAGGAGAACGCCGCCGACTTCGAGGGGGATTACGATTTCGTCATAGTGCACGACCCCCAGCCATGTGCCCTCATCGCCGGCCTCCTCAACACCCCCGCACGCCGGGGCAAGTGGATATGGCGATGCCACATAGACACCACCTACGCCAATGACGACGCCTGGGAATTCCTGGTCCCTTATATAGAGCTCTACGACGCTGTGGTGTTCACCAAGGAGGATTACATCAAGAGCCCCTTGAAGGTAGGCGTCAAGGCCTTCATAACGCCCTCCATAGACCCTTTGAGTCCCAAGAACATAATCCCGGAAAAGAGGGTGCAGTCGGACATAGCCCGCCGTTACGGGGTGGACGAGAACCGTCCCATCATGCTGCAGGTCTCCCGCTTCGACCCTTGGAAGGACCCCCTGGGCCTGGTGGACTGCTACCGGGAGGTGAAACGGACCCATCGGGATGTCCAGCTGGTGTACCTCGCCTCCATGGCCGATGATGACCCCGAGGGCTGGCATTATTATGAGAAGACCAGCCAGTACGCTGGCGACGATCCGGATATCTTCCTCCTGTCCAACCTACAGGGCATAGGGAACGTGGAGGTGAGCGCCTTCCAAGCCATGGCCACCGTGGTGCTCCAAAAGTCCATCCGGGAGGGTTTCGGCCTCACGGTCACCGAGGCCATGTGGAAGAGGAAGCCGGTGGTGGGGGGAGGGGTGGGCGGCATCCTCCTGCAGGTGGAGGACGGCGTCAACGGTTTTTTGGTCAGGAGCGTGGAGCAGGCAGCGGAAAAGGTGAGGCTCCTCTTGGACAGCCCTTCTTTGGCAGCCAGGATGGGGGAGGCCGGCCATGAGAAGGTGAGGCGCAACTTCCTCACCCCCCACCACCTGAGGAATTACCTCCGCCTGTTCAGGACCCTGGCGGGATGAGGATATCCTTCCGGCGCCCTCTCCCTTTCATGGCATTTCGCCGGCGGCCCTAAAGTCCCCGGCCCGCTGGGGAAGGCGAACCCTTCGCCATCATGGCCGGAAAACCAGGAGGGCTCGCGGGAGGCGGGCTCCCCCAGGCCAGTGCTTTCGCCTTCCTCGGCACAGACCCCTTACCCTTCTGCGGTTGCACGGTAACTGCGAGAACGGCCGTGACCGCCTTGATCGCCTCTCCTCCCCGCCCCCAGCAAGCCAAGGACGCCATGAACGGGATGCGGAGACCAGGAACCTATCTTCCGCGCGATCACGGTGATCTTCCGGTACCCGTAAAAGCGGAGTCAGTTTTCTTCCCACGGATCATGGCGTCTGTAAAATGGTAACATATGGTAATTTGCATGGCTTCCATTCAATGGAAGGCAACGGTGATATACTTTTGGGGGAGGTGCAAGGTGGAACTGGAACAGCTGGAACCGGAGACCGCCACCCCGCGCCAGGTAAGGCAGTATCTGAGCGATAAGTTCGTCATCATAGCGTCCAACCGCGGGCCGGTGGAGTTCCGGCGCACGGAAAACGGTTCCATCAAGCCCTTCAGGGGAGCGGGCGGGGTGGTTACCGCCATGTCCACCGCCCTCACCGCCACCGACGCGGTATGGATATCGGTGGCCCGCACCCGAGAGGACGCCCTCACCGCCCTCGCCTACCCCCGGCGGCGCATCCCCATGCCCCCGGATAATCCCCAGTACTTCGTGCGCTTCCTGGTCACGGAGAAGAGGGACTTCCACCTCTACTACAACGTGGTGAGCAACTCCGTGCTCTGGTACCTGAACCACTACATGCTGGACCTGGCCGGGAAGCCCTGCTTCGACGAGGAGTTCCACCTGGCCTGGAGGGAAGGCTACAGGAAGGTGAACCGGCTATTCGCCGAGGAGATCGTGAAGGAGGTGAAGGCCCAGGAGAAGAAGCCCCTCATCTTCCTACAGGACTACCACCTTTACCTGTGCGCCTCCTTCATCCGCAGCCGCCTTCCCGACGCACTCATCCATCACTTCACCCACAGTCCTTGGGTGGAACCGGACTACCTC
>JAPWVA010000139.1 GCA_028275245.1 Actinomycetota bacterium | reverse complement strand
ACTACCACCTGGACACCGACGTAGTGGAGGAGGCCCTGGAGGGCAAAGACGAGGACCTGGACGAGGACAAACTGGGTGGGGTTGTGGATGACACCCCCTTAGTGAGGTTCACCACCACCATCATCACAGAGGCGGTGAACAGGGGGGCCAGCGACATCCACATCGACCCCCGGGAGGACGAAGTCCTCATACGCTACCGCATTGACGGCGTATGTCAGGAGATCAAGAGGGTTCCTAAGAGCGTCCACACCGGAATCGTCTCGAGGATAAAGATCATATCCGACCTGAACATTGCCGAGCACCGAGTGCCCCAAGACGGCCACTTCGGCATGGTGCACAACGGCAAGGCCATCGACTTCCGCGTGGCCGTCCTTCCCACCGTTTATGGGGAGAAGGTGGTCATGCGAATCCTGGACAAGTCCAGTATATTGCTGCGCTTGGAGGATCTGGGCTTCCTCCCCGAAGCCCTGGAGAAGTACAGGAAGGCCTATACCATGCCCTATGGTGCCATCCTGGTGACCGGGCCCACCGGTAGCGGTAAGTCCACGAGCCTCTACGCCACTCTGAACGTGCTCAACACGGAGGACCGCAACATAACCACGGTAGAGGATCCCGTAGAATACAGGCTCCCCGGCATCAACCAGGTGCAGGTCAACCCCAAAGCGGGCCTCACCTTTGCCACCGCCCTGAGAAACATCCTGCGTACCTCTCCCGACATCATCATGGTGGGAGAGATCCGCGACCGGGAAACGGCCAAGACTGCCATCGAGGCCGCCCTCACCGGGCACCTGGTCCTCTCCACCCTCCATACCAATGATGCGCCGAGCGCCCTTCCCCGCCTCATCGAAATGGGGGTGGAACCCTACCTTGTTTCCTCCGCCGTGTCTTGCGTCATGGCCCAAAGGCTGGTGAGGAAACTCTGTCCCAACTGCAAGGTCCCATATGAGCCGGACCCGGAGATCCTGAGAAACCTGGGCTTCCCACTGGAGGATGGTGAGGATAAGAACCTGATCATATACAAGGCCAGCGAGACCGGATGCTCCAAGTGCAATGGGACCGGTTACAAGGGCAGGATCGGACTTTACGAGGTCATGCCCATGAGCGAGGAGATAAAGAGGCTCACCGTGAAGGAGGCCTCGGCCACCACTATCATGAAGCAGGCCAAGGAAGAAGGACTGATCACCATGAGGGACGACGGTTTCATCAAGGTCAAGATGGGCATCACCTCCATAGAGGAGGTGATGCGAGTGGTGGCCATCTGAGATCCGTGACCTGCACGGGGAAAAGCGCTCTCTTATCTCACCACGATACCGTGAGACGGATTCCGGGTGATATCGGAGTCAATCCGCGCGGGTAATACGTCCCCCGCTGTTCCCACTAAAGCTGTCGGTGGAGTTCCACCCACGGCCCCTTTTCCCTGCCTGCCCCATCTTGCCTTAACCCTCTCCCGTGGCCATGCTCTCCTCGACCCAACGTATGGCCTCCTCCCGGGTCCCGGCGAAGGGAAGGACCCTGTCCAACCCCACTGCGACGAAAGACTCCATGATGAGGTCGGGAACCCCCAATATCACCAGCGTGCCCCCCGCCTTCACCGCCTTCTTGTAAGCATCCACTATCACCGATAGGCCGCCGCTGGATATGTAGCTGAGCCCAGACAGGTCCAGGATGATCGCCTTCCTACCCTCTTTGAATGCCCGGTTCAAAAAGGTGAAGAACTCCTCCACGTTGGTGGAATCCACCACCCCCTCCACCTGAGCCAGGGCAGCGGAGGGCAAGGATTGTAAGGGATCCATCCTCCATGCCATAATAGCCGACTCTTCCCCCGTTCGGCGCCGGATGAAGCTACTGTATCGCCCATCCGTGTCTGGTCAACCCCAGTTCATTTTATTATCGGCAACCCGTCGGGGCCATGTCACCGGTGAAGCAGAAGCTCGTTTAACTCCAGTTCCGCCCGCTCCAGGTACACGTCGAGCTGGAAAAACGTGAGCCTCGAGAACTCCTCCTCCACCAGGGCACCCTATCCCCTCATCAGGTCCTGCATCCGGTCGAACCAGTCGGCTATGGAAATTCTTCCTAGCTTTCCCCTGTTTTCGACTGCGGACACTAGGTGCCTGACCATGCCATCCAGGAGGGAGAATATCCCCAGTAGGCAGTTCCTCATTCCTGGAAGGAGGCCTCCCTCAGCGGACATGCCCTGGAGCCCTCGAAGCGAGTGTTCCAGGGCGTCCCTCAACCTCTCCAGCCACTCCCGGTCGGAGCGGTGAGCCTCCATCTGGGTTATCACGGCCTCCTCCCTCATCATGGGCTCTATGGCCTTCAACAATCCCGATAGCTCCTCCAGCGCCGGCAGCAGTTCCCTTAGCGCTTCCCGGGACATGGACACGAGTTCCAAAACCGGTGAAGCCAAGGCTTGCCGTGGGATCCAGGTGATCATGGCCTCCAAGCTCCCGGAGAAGCCCGTTCAACTCGTCCGCCGCGACGCGGGCTTCGAGGATGGCGGCGCCTGTCCTGGCGATGAAGGAGGCGTTCTCGAAGTCGAAGTCCTTCCAGGCTTCCTTCGCCGACCAAATCCTCTCCAGCCTCTCCGCAACCTCTCCCACCAGCCCATCCACTCTGTCTACTTCTTCCAGGCTATCTTCGCCACAACCCTGCCATGACAAGAAACAAAAAAAGACCCACGAGCCCGAGAGCATCTGGCCGACACGCCCACTATGCCCTGCGGCTCTCGCCGCTTCTCAAGGCCTTGCCCAGCTGGAAGAAAATCTCAGGTATAGGCGGCATGCCAAATCCCACGAGAAAGGCAAGGAGGGAGGGCAGCACTAGTATCCAAAGGAAGGGGAGGGGGAACATGGCCTCCACAACATGTCTCATCACCTGCCCCGCGTTCTCCCAGAGAAAACGCAGGGTTATAAGGTCGAATACTATGGTGCGTAAGGCCTTATTCTTGACTATCACCAGGAACCAATGAAGGGCCTCACCCAGGGACAAGCCTACGATGGTAATCAGCAGGGCCTGTAGGGCCAACCTGGTACCGTGCTTTCTCCCCGCCTTCCTCCAGAGCACCATTCCCACCGCTAAACCCAGAAGCAACGAGTGAAGCCCGTACTCGGTGTCGCGGGGGATCAGGTAGGCATTGGGAAGGGCCCAGCAAAGGGCTACTGCCAGAACCAAGGCCACAGCCAGGGAGAGGGACTTCCACCAGCTGTCGGCGAGGACCGTGGGCTGATTGACCCTGGGCTGGGCCAGCAAGTCGAAAACGCGCGTCAGCCTTTCTGCCCTTGGGGGAAATTCCGCGCCCTCCTCCTCTCCCGCGATCGCCCCCTCTACCTGCTGCTCCTCCCCCAACACCGCGGATATGACCTCTTCCAGCACCCGAGAGTCAATGTCCGGGGCCGATGAACCGCTGGGATCGGTGGATGTTCCTTTTCTTTCGTGCGTGCTTGCCGGAGCGGCCACTGCCTTCTTAGGGGTTGAGTCCAAGGGTCCCGGCAAAACCGCCGGTATGGAGGAGGGCAGGCTATCCTCAACCGCGGCCCCTCTTCCTTCTCCCGTATCACGCAGCTCCCGGTCCGAAATCGCGGGCCGGCGTGGCTTCCAGCGGAGCCTTCCCCGGCCCAGGAGTCTCCCGGGCTTGGCCTCCTCTTCGCCCTTCAAGAAGCTGAAGTCCTCGTCAGGTCCCAGGGAAAGGAAATCCTCACCAACGATCTCCCCGGGTGTTGGGATCGGGGCATGGGAGGGCGATTTCTCCCCGGCCCCCTCCATCTCCTTCTCGATCCCGAAAAGACAGTCGGGGCAAAGTTTCGCCTGGTCGGTTTCCACGATGCACATAACGCAGAAGTGCTTTCCACACCTGCGGCACTTCTCCCACGCCTCATGGCCGGGGTGCCTCCTGCACTCCACCGCTGCCCTCCTTGTCTTCTGCCTTCCCGCGTGGATCCAATTCCCGATAGGGATCCCTACTCTTGGCCAAGCCATCAGGCCGGTGGCTTGATAACCACCGGGCCATTTATGTCCCTGATATTGATGACCACCCTCAGGTCCCCGTAGCCCACCTGTTCGGTGATCTTTGTGTTGGCCACTATCATCTCGTACTTTACCCTTTGAAAATCGGAATAGCGTATCCACACGTCGATGGAGGCGCCCCTGTTCTCGGCAATCTGCCCTTTCGGGACCGAGGGCAGCACCTCCATCACCTTTTCGGGGTCCAGCTTGAAGCAAAGGCGGTACGTGGGCTGGCCTTCCAGTTCCTCCACGCCCCGGTATTCCACGGAGGAGGCGTTCTCCGGAAGGGAGGACAACTTCCCCAGCTCACTCCTTTCCGGGGGAGCCTCCTGGCTCGCCCTTTCCCGTTTCCACTTGTTGTCTGCGATGGTCCTGGTATACATATTGCCCCCCACCCGGATAACCTCGGAAACCGGTTGGCCAAAAAGGGAGGTCTCCACGGAATAGTCCTCGCCGTTCACCTTCATCTTGCTGGACTGCACCAAGCCGCTCCCAAACTCCGTGCCCTGATAATAAACGTGGATCTCCAGGGAAAAAGATACTATCTCTTTGCCCGCCTCTTCCGACCTGTCCCAGAGCTCCCTCCAGTTCTCCTGGCCGAAAGCA
>JAPWVA010000138.1 GCA_028275245.1 Actinomycetota bacterium | reverse complement strand
CTGGCCGGGACCGATGATCCCCGGCTTCCCACATAGGCACGGAAAAGGGTGATGGCGATCTCCCTTCCTATGATGACCGCTGGCACCCAGAAATCCAATTCCCCCCTTTTTACCAACATAAGGTAAGAGGCGGAGATGTAGATCTTGTCGGCCAGGGGATCCATAAACTGTCCCAAAGATGTGACCTGGTTCCAGCGACGTGCCAGATAGCCGTCCAGGTAGTCGGTGAGAGCGGCCAGGGCTATGGTGCCCGCTGCCAGCTCGTCCGTGGCCTTCCTCTCGCGGGAAAGCAGGGCCGCGATGGCCGGCGCCGTGGCGATCCTCGCCACGGTCAAGAGGTTGGGGAGGTTGATGATGTCCTCGTCCCCCTTAAGGTGTTCCGATAGTCTTCTCAGGCTCAGCAATCAGGTCCAGCCCCTCCATCCCGACCACTTTTACCCACTGCCAGCTGCCCAAGGGTATTTTCCCCGTGCGGGGTATCAATATCAAGCCGTCCACCTCCGGGGCCTCCCGGTACGATCTTGCCTGCAGGTAGTCCTGGTCTTCCTCGCAAACCCCTTCCACCAGCACACGAAGCCTGCTACCCACCATTGCTCTTGCCCTCTCCAGGGATATGGACTCCTGTACTTCCTCCAGCAAGCGCTTTCTCTCCAGCGCCACTTCACGGTCTACTCTGCCCGACAAAAGGGACGCCCTGGTCCCTTCCTCGGGGTAGAAGGTGAAAACGGCCAGATAATCGAAACGGATGTCCTGGACGAAATCCAGGAGGCGCCGGAAGTCCTCTTCTTCCTCCCCGGGGAAGCCCACCATGCATGTGCCTCGAAGGGAGGCATGAGGAAAGGCTTCCCTGATTCTTTCCACCAGTTCTCGGAGTCTCCTATCCCCAGCATGCCTGCCCATCTTCACCAGGATGCGTTCTTCAACGTGCTGGAAGGTAAGGTCGAAGTAGTGTTGAACCTTGCCGGAAGCCATGGAGTAGATCAATTCCCCGTCCACCCCCTCCGGGTGCATGTACATCACCCGTATCATGAAGTCCCCTTCCAGCTCCGAGAGAGCGCTAAGCAGTCGCGGTAGGGACCTTTCCTTGTATAGGTCCATCCCGTAGGCGGTGGTGTCCTGGGCCACCAGCACCAGCTCTTTGGCCCCCATGCCGACGAAGAACGAGGCTTCCTCCACCACCTCCTCCAGGGAACGGGAACGCAGTGGCCCCCGGATGAAGGGGATGGTGCAGTAACTGCATCCTCCCCGGCAACCCTCGGCTATTTTCAGGTAAACGTAACCTCTCTTCATAGTGGAGGAATAGCGCCGCGCTGGGGGTGGGTTTTCCGGTTTCGCTGGGCCCGAGACCTCAAGGCTTTCCAGGATCTTGGGGAGGCGCGGATATTCGTGGAACATCACGAAACGGCTCACCTCGGGTAGTAGAGCCTCCAGTGGCCTAGTACCGTAGCGGGAGACCAGGCACCCGCAAATCACTAGACGGGAACCGCCGTCGCAGTAATCCGCCAGCTCCAGGATGGCATCCAGGGATTCCTCCACCGCAGGAGCGATGAAGGCGCAGGTATTCACCAGTATGACTTCAGCCCCTTTGGGTGAAGTAAGCCTGCGCCAACCCCCACGGGTTAAGACCTGGACGATGAAATCCGAATCCACCTCGTTCTTGGGGCAGCCCAGGGTGAGCAGGTAAAAACCCCTCTCCCTCTCGCTCCGTCTGGGTAAAACCATCTTGGTGACTCCTCCTTTCGGTGGCCTTTCCACCGCTTTTTCCGGAGGATACGACGAGACCGCACGTTTACTTCAATAACTCCTCCAAGCCGCCGGCATTGTGCCTGATCTCACCTACTTCAAACACTTAATCACCACCCAACTGCTGCGCCTCTCCCAGGTCCCTGCGCCCCACCCTCGATCCACTTCGAGGCCTAATGAGAGGTAAGTTAAACGGAGTTTGACTGGGAGCCAAGTAGTCAATCCTTACGAGTCCGGCTTGAGAGCGCGCTGGCACTCAAGGGGCGATCTCTCTTATCATCCGTGATACCTCGGTGCCCACCTCCTTGCCGGAGAAAAAGGACACCGACTTCTCTATCTTTTCCGCCAGTAGGGGCAAGTCGGTGGGTTCTATGGTATCCGTGGTCTTGCCGATGAGCTCGCAGTTCTTCTTCAGGGTGGCCCTGGCTATGAAGTCACCCACGACCCCCGAGAGGATTTTTTCTATCTCTTGGGCAAGGCGATTAGCCATGGTTCCCTCCACCTTCTTATCCGTCTGCCCAGACCCCTCTCCCGGTCCAAATTACCTCGCCTTGCGCCCTTTCCACCGCCGTTCCTCCTCAGGGTCCCGTGGAATCTGGCTCCCATGGGATTTATAGCCATCCACTTTTACCCATTTATATTATCGGAAACGACCGTCCGGGATTACATTGCATCGTTCTTTTAAGTTTCCCTGGCAAGCAGGGAATTCCCGGAGTGGGCCAGGGTAATGGCTTTTAATCAGGGGAGGAGGTATTATTGCTCGCCGGTGTTTCCCTGCGGCGTTTTGTCCTATCCTGGCCCTTGGCTAGTCGCCTCTTTCTTTCTTCCAGCTCCTCTGGGGTCATGAGGACTGCCCTGGGCTTGCTTCCTTCGTGGACCCCCACCACCCCCATGTCCTCCAGCATGTCTATGAGGCGAGCCGCCCGGGCGTAACCGATCCTGAGCTTCCGCTGGAGTAGGGAGGCGGAGGCCATCCCGCAACGTACCACCGTCTCCAAGGCTTCCTCCAGCAGCTCGTCTTCCCTCTCCTCTCCAGGCTTCTCCAGGAGGGCCTCCTCCACTATCTCCTCCTCATAGGCAGGGGAGGTCTGCCTCTTTATGAAGGCGGTGACCCGGGTGATCTCCCCCTCGGTGATATAGGCCCCCTGGATGCGGTGGGGCCGGGATTCCCCTGCGGGCAAAAAAAGCATATCCCCCTTACCCACTAGCTTCTCCGCCCCTCCCTGGTCCAGGATAACCCGGGAATCGGCCTGGCTCGCCACGGTGAAGGCAATGCGAGAGGGCATGTTGGCCTTTATGATCCCAGTGACCACGTCCACCGAGGGCCTCTGGGTAGCCACCACCAGGTGTATGCCCACAGCCCTGGCCATCTGGGCGATCCTCACGATGGACTCTTCTACATCGGAGGGCGCCACCATCATCAGGTCGGCCAATTCGTCTATGAAAACCAGTATGTAAGGCATGGGCGGGAATGCAGGCCTCCCATCCTCGTCCTTCTCTTCCCCCAGGCCCTCTCGCAAAGCCTGGGCGTACGCGGTGATGTTCTTCACCCCAGCCCGGGCCAAAATCTGGTATCTCCTCTCCATCTCCTTCACCACCCAGCCCAGGGCCTGGGCGGCCTTCTTGGGTTCGTTTATCACCGGAGCCAGGAGGTGGGGAAGGCCGTTGAAGTGGTTGAGCTCCACGAACTTAGGGTCGATGAGGAGCATCCTGACCTCGTGGGGAGCAGCATGCATCAGGATGGAGGTGATCATGGAGTTGATACAGCTGCTCTTCCCGGTGCCGGTGGCACCCGCCATGAGCAAGTGGGGCATGTCCCTGAGGTCCACCACCACTGGGTAACCGGCTACGTCCTTCCCCAGGCCCACCTTCAAGGGGGAGGATAAACGTCGAGCCTGAGGGCTGGCCAGCACCTCTCCCAGGGTAACCACCTCCCTTTCCCGGTTGGGAACCTCGATGCCCACCGCCGATTTTCCGGGTATGGGAGTTATTATCCTTATGTCCGGGGAACCCAAGGCCAGGGCAATATCTCCGGCCAGGTTTAGGAGGCGGTTCACTTTCACCCCCGATCCCAGCTCCAGCTCGAAGCGGGTAACGGTGGGCCCCATGGTAACCTGCACTATCGATGCCTCCACGCCGAATTCCTCCAGGGTCCTCTCCAGGGCGGTGATGGCCCTTTCCATCCCCTTTCGCGGTCTCTCATCCCCGCCTGATTCCCGGTGCAGCAACTCCAGGGGCGGCAGGCGGTATATCCTCCCCCCGAAGATCTCAGGTATCTCGATGGAGATCTGCCCGTCTTTTTCCACCCTGAAGGAAACCAGTTCCCTCTCCCCTTCCCGGGGGTCCTTATCCCCTCCCACCGATCGCGTCACCACGGGTCCCTTCCTCCTCCCCGCCTCCTTCCCTTCAGTCCTTTCTGTGCCCTCGCTGGCGGGGCTTGGTCCCTCTGCGGCTCCTGGCCCCTCTTCTCCGGGTAGCGGGACGCCTACCTTGGCCTTTCTCCCAGATCCTGTAAGGCGTGAGAACCTGAAACCGGTGAGCAATAGGACTCCCACCAATAAGGAGGCCGAAAGCACCACCAGCACCCCTATGTTTCCCATACCCGCCCGGAAAGGCCAGCTCACCGCGGCTCCCACCACCCCTCCTCCGCTCACCAGGCCGGAAGCGGTCCAGGTCTCCTCCAAAGATGTCCCCCTCACGTGAAGCAAGCCGCAAAGGGAGGTGGATACCAGTACTAGACCAGCCAGGTTGATACCGGAAAAGCCCTTCCTTTCCCCTCCCGTTTTCCCTGCGATAAGCATGGGTATGATAGCGACGAGCAAGGGGGGCACGAGGAACCTGAACAACCCGAACAAATAGGAAAGCGCCTTGTC
>JAPWVA010000137.1 GCA_028275245.1 Actinomycetota bacterium | reverse complement strand
CTTTTCCAGGTTTCGATGGACCGGGAATGGACCCCGGCGGCGAGGGCGATTCCCGTGGCTGTCAACAGTAGCAGGACGATGCCCGCCACCAGCGGCCATGCCTTCACCGTCTTCAAGTACCCCACCTCCTTTCAAGTGTCCTTCAGACCTTTCAAGTTTTCTTCCGACTTCACACCCTCATATACGATGAACCGCGGGACGATGTACGCTTTTGGCGGAGGTTTTCGCACTGGTTTTAGCGAGGTTCTCAAACCTGGTGCTCTTGATCCCGTGTAAAACCGGGACCAGGTGCGTATATGGTTTGTGGGAGATGGAAGGGATAGACGAGGACCTAGAGGCCCTGGCGGAGGAAGCGGCAAGGGGTGACGAGGGGGCCTTCCGGCGGATCTACGAGGCCCTCATCGACCAGGTGTTCCGCTACTTCTACTGGGCACTCGGTTCCCGCGAGGAAGCGGAGGACCTGGCCGTGGAGACCTTCGCCAGGTGCTTCGCCGCAGTGGTGCGTTTCGACAGGCGCAAGGCTTCCCTCAGGACCTGGGTCTTCAGCGTGGCCAGGAACCTGCTGGTGGATCATCTTCGGCGAAGGGGTAAGGCGAGATGGGAAGGACTCGAGTCCGCGGAGGGTGTACCAGTGGAATCGGCAGAGGACCGGTGGGAGGAAGAGGAGAGGAACCGGATGGTTAGGGAGGTATTGCTGGAACTGCCGGACACCTACCGCCAGGTATTGGTGATGAAGTACTTCCTGGGCATGGACAACGGGGAAGTGGGTAAGGTCCTGGGGAAAAGTCCGGGGGCAGTGAACGCGTTGAGGATCAGGGCCCTGCGCAGACTTGGGAAGGCGCTGGAGGAAAAAGGATGGGCTTAAGGCTGTTCTTCAGCAGGGGCAAGCCAAGAAGGTGGGAAGCCACGGCCGAGGAGTTCCTGGCCTCGGCACGCCAGCCGGATGCATCCGGGGAGTTGCGCGATCACGGATTTCAGAGGGTGATGTCCAGGGTGGTGGCGCGGGAGCCCTCCCCGGAGCTGGTGATTCCGCATCCGCGGAAGCGCTTCCCGGTTTACGCTGCGCTGCGGGCAGCTGCGGTGGCCGTAGTCGCCTTGCTGATCATTGGGGGCTCCACAGCCGCTCTTTACGCTGCTTCCTACCAAGCCCTTCCCGACTCCTGGCTCTATGGGGTGAAGACCGCCTTTGAGAAGGCGAGGGCGGCCCTCGCCTTCTCCCCCTCCTCTGGGCTCGAGTTGGAGTTGGAGTTCAGTCGGCGCAGGCTCGAGGAGATCCGAGAGATGGTAAGGGTTGGCAGCACCAGGGGTGGTGATAGGTGGCTGGCGGAATATGGGAGCGGGCTGCGGCGCATGGAAAGGCGCCTGGCGTCGCTACGGGGGGAGGAAGAAAGGGCCTGGAGGGACCGCTTATCCCGGCACCTGGAGGAACAGGAGGAGGACCTGGCAACTTTCCTGGACGGGTCGCCCGCAGGGTTGGCCCACTTGCTCGAGGAAGCGAGGTCGCAGTGTGCGGTCCACCGCCAGCGGATGCGCCAGGGCGGGTCGGAGGGGTCCGCTCCCGGGGGCTGCGGAGCCGGGGGTCCCGGAGGAAGCTCCCCGGAAGGGGGCACGGCTCCCGGGGGAGACGGGAAGGAGACCAACTCCCCGTACCCCTCAGGGGATGGGGAAGGCAGTCCCTCGCTGGAGCGCGGGCCCCAGGGCGGGTCGAAGAGCCGGGAGGATACGCGATTCGGGTTTAATGCCGCGGAATGAGTATCGAGGGAGCCAGCTCGGCTGGGAACGGATGGGGCGGGGACCAGTTCTGAGGGGTAGGTCCGGTCCCGCTATTCCTCTATCACCACACGGATGTCTCCCTTCTTCCGCAGAACGCTGAAGCTGGTGGTCCCGGTCTCCGTCCTTTGGAACAAAAGGTCCAGCTCCGCCTCGCCCACCCGCAGTTTCTTGAGCTCCACGCGGTTGATGAGGGAGGGCAGGAAGGGACGGTTCACGTATAGGACTCCCCGGGCCGCGTCGGGCTCCAGCCCCAGGGCGCTTTGGAGGAAGAGGAAAAGGCAGCCGGAGGACCAAGCCTGAGGGCTGCAGGCCACAGGGTAGGGCACGGGCTCGTCGAACCTCTTCCGCTTGAAGCCGCAGAAGAGCTCGGGAAGGCGCATGTTCTCCATATGCATGCTGGCCTCGGTAAGACCATTGACCACCGCTTGGAAGGCCTCCAGTTCGCCGTAACGCTTGATGCCCTTGAGGATGAGGGCGTTGTCGTGGGGCCAGATGCTCCCGTTGTGATAGCTCATGGGGTTGTAATAGTCCTCCTTGTTGCTCAGGGTTCTGATGCCCCAGCCGGAGAACATGTCCCGTGAGATCAGTCGCCGGATGACCGCCCGGGCCCTCTCTGGGGAGGGGAGGCCGGTAAAGAGGAGTTGGCCTCCGTTGGAGGAGACCACCCTGACCGGCCTCTTCTCGCCATCCAGGGCTAGTACGTAAAAATCAAGCTCATCGTCCCAAAAATGCTCCTCCACCTTCTTGCGCAGTTTCTCCGCATCCCGGGAGAGCCGCTCCGCCCTCTCCTCCTCCCCCGCCTGCCGGTAGATCTCCGCCAGCCGGCGCTTGGCGTAGTATACGTAACCCTGGGTCTCCACGGTGGCGATGGGCGGGCAGGGGAGCTTGCCGCCCGGAAGTAGGATGGAATCGCCGGAGTCCTTCCAGTACTGGTTGAGCAGGCCCATGGAGCTACGGCGACTGTACTCCACGAAGCCGTCGCCATCCATGTCCCCGTACTCATCCACCCAGCGAAGGGCGCTCTCCACGCTGTCCCGTAGTTCGGTGAACAGGGACAGGTCTCCTGTCCATTTGTAGTACTCGGTGAGCAAGAGGAGAAACAGCGGGGTGGCGTCCACCGTGCCGTAGTAGGGGGAATGGGGGATCTCCCCAGTCCGCGTCATTTCCCCCTGCCTTATCTCGTGGATGATCTTCCCGGGCTCCTCGTCCCTCCAGTCGTCCACCCGGTCGCCCTGGAACATGGATAGGAAGCGCAGGGATTCCCGGGCCAGGTCGGGCCGGAAGATCATGAGCTGGTAACAGGTGATGAGGGCGTCCCTGCCAAAGGGGGTGGCGTACCATGGAAGGCCCCCCACGATAATGCTACCGTAGCGGGTGGTGGTGTACAGGGCCCTCAGGTCCCTCACACTGCGCTGGAGCATTATGTTGAAGACATCGTTGTCGGTCCGGATGCTGGTTCCCGCCTCCGCCCATTCTTGGTAGGAGTTGCGTAGCTCCAGCAGGCACTGGGGATAGGGGGGAGGGCACTTCTCCTCCCCTTCCTCCAACGGAACCACGGTGATGTCCAGGATCTGTTTCTCGTAAGGGTTGAGGAGCAGGGTGAAGTTCACCTCCGCCCCCGCTTTCCCCCGGCGTACGAAAGCCGGCTTTAGGTTAAAGGTTATGCGGGTTGACCTCTTCATCCGGTCGAGGCCTGTGTAGGAGAGCGTGAGGGTGTTCCCGGAGAACCGGGGAACGTGCACCCTCCCCCTTTTCTTCCTCTGCATCCCCCTGACCTCGAATATGTCGGCGAAGTCGGAGGAGAAGCTCAGGGAAAGGGTGATGAATATGGGAGCGGTATGGTAGTTGCGCACGTGTATCCTCTCCACCAAACCGTCCCGGATGACCCGGCTCCTCCTGATGTTCACCACGTCCTGGGGTATCCTCACCCCCCCGTCGGTGATGATGTCGGGATTGGAGAGGTGGATGTTGGCCATGTATCCCCGTTCGGTGGAGGAGGTGAGGTAGAGAGGCTCCATCCCCTCAACCTTGAGCTCAAGGGTGGAGAGGTAGCGGGTGTCTCGGTAGTAGAGTCCTAGGCCGGCCCGGTTCCCGTGGGGCATATCACCGTTCTCCAGCGTGAAGACGAAGCATTCCCCCTCTTTGAGGATGAGGGACTTCTTGGGCACCTCGCTGACTATGAACGGGAGCCCCCCGGACTCCTCCAGGCAGAGAAGGCTCTCGTCCCTTTCCGTCCTCATCGTCGTTCCCTTCCCGGTGCCTCCCCGGTTCCTTGCCTGCTGGCCACTGCACGTCGCGGGGTCGTTCCCGCCCGGCCTTACCGACTCAGGGCATCACCTTTCCAGTGGTTTATTCGGCCCTTGGCCCGGAAAGGGTAAGGCCACGGACCGCGACCAGCCCCTTACTGCGGGCCCACTGGCCACCTCAAGATACCAGATTATATACGCATTGCACCTGGTACGGGTCGGCTTTTCAACTCCTTTTTGTCCATGGATTTCCTTCCATTGGGATGATTCCCCATTGGGATGATTCCCGGGCGGATCCGCTGGGCCCCTCGCCTCACCCTGGAAGGATGACCCGTGCCTGGCTTTCTCAGGTCGAGGAAGGCGCCCGTTGTCGTGGTCCGCGGCGGTGGCGGGGAACACAGGGACTTCTTGGCCCGTCTCTGTTTAAGGAGTTGCCGGAGGGGAATAATTTTTTTTGAGGTCTCTTTTTGGCTTCCATATTTTCCCATAAGTTTAAGGTTTCGCAGTATGCTTTTTCCTGGAGGTGAAGGGTTTTCATGAGGATCGCGGTTATCGCCCCGGTTTGGATACCGGTACCCCCTGACGGGTATGGGGGAATCGAGAGGATGCTCAAGC
>JAPWVA010000136.1 GCA_028275245.1 Actinomycetota bacterium | reverse complement strand
TTCACCTTGGCGCCGGTGAAGTTGGGCACCTCGGTGACGTCTACCACAGTGCCGGCCACGGAGGAGTGAACCGGCGCGTTCACGAAGGCATCGGAGGCCCCGATCTTCTGGCCCACCTCCACCCGGTCGCCCGGTTTCACCAGGGGCTCGTTGGGAGCCCCGATGTGCTGCTGGAGGTGGATAACGACCCTCTCGGGAACCGGGGCGGCAGTGATGGGCTGCCCGCTGGCCAGTTCCTTGTTATATGGGGGATGGATGCCCCCCACGAAGGTCTTGTACTGTCCGTGACCGTTGCCTGCCATCTACGACACCTCCTCTCCGCTCCCGGCGGCCCGTAGCCTGGGGAACCTCTCGGAGGTCGCCCACCGGGCGTAGATGTAGATGATATGGGCCAGCATGACCAGCCAGAGGAACAGCTGGTACAGCTTGTTGACGGCATACACGCCACCCAAGCCGTTTACCATCCCCTTAAGCCAACCGTTGGGAAAGAGGGCCGCGTAGCTGAGCAGGAAGTACCAGATGGCCAAAAGGGCCAGCAGAAAGCGGAACCAGCCGAGGGGCTCCACCCACTTCCGGGGGCGGCCCAAGGTGGCGTAGTAGAGGTAGATGGCAGCGCAGATGGCCACCATCCAGATGGTGAGCAGGTTGAGGTTGCGGGCGAAGCCCATCCCCCACGGGTACCTCCATCCGGAAAGGAAGGGATGGAAGTTGTTGAACCCGATGTAGATGGACACCGCCAATGCGCTCAAGTACACGGCGTAAAGGACCCGGGCGGGTCCCGGTATGTAATGCTTCTCCTTCATCCGGCATCACCCCTTATACCACCCGGAATACCTTCACGCCGTTATGCTCGGGATGGATCACGTGGATGGCGCAAGCCAGGCAGGGGTCGAAGGAACGGACGGCTCGCACCACGTTGATGGGGTTGTCCGGATCCGGCACCGGAAGCCCGATGAGGGAGGTCTCGATGGGCCCGCGGTTGCCGTTCTTGTCCCTCGGCGCGGCATTCCAAGTGGTGGGCACGATGGCCTGGTAGTTCTCGATCTTCTTGCCCACGATATGGATCCAGTGCCCCAGCGCCCCCCGGGGACCCTCCACCAGGCCCCTGCCGTAGGACTCGTTGGGAATATCCTTGCCCTTGCTGTCCCAGATCTTCTCACCGGGCTTGAGCTGGTCCAGCCACTCCACCATCCTGTCGGCCAGGAGCTTGCACTCCAGGGCACGCATGGCGTGACGCGGCAGGATCCCGAACTTACCAGCCTTCACGCAGGCATCCAGGGCAGCACCGAGTCCCAGCTTCTTTACCAGCCCCATCAGCATCTCCGGCCGTTTACCGGTGAGCTCGTGGCCTGCCAGAACCAGCATGCGGGCCATGGGGCCCACCTCCATGGGCTTGCCATCGTAGCGCGGGGCCTTCAGGAAGGAGTAGGCCTCCTCCTTGTGCACGTCGGGCTCGGTCTTGCCCTCCTTGGGATGCAGCCCCTCGCACTCGTCCTTGTACCAGGAGTATTTGACGGACTCGGTGATCTTGGCCTCGTCCATCTCCCCCACCTGGGCCACGTTGTTCCCGAAGATGACCCCGCGGGGGAGGAACTTCTCCTTGCCCTGGGAATCCTCGTCGAAACCGCCGTAGGCCAGGTAATTCCCCCCGGAGTCACCCAGGGTGAGGAAGGGTGCATAGGCGGAGACCTGGGCCACGGTCAGGATGTCCTGCACGTAAACGCTGTCGATCCAGGCCCTCAACTCCTCAAGGCGGGAGCGGAAGGCAGCGATGTTGGAGACGGTAGGAGGCGTGGTCACGCCCCCGGGTATGGTGCCCACGAAGCTGGGCATGCGACCGTAGAAGATGGACAGCATCTCCTGGGCCTTTTTGCGCATCTCCAAGGCCTGGACGTAGTGGCTGACCAGCACGGTGGCCAGCTCGGGGTCGCTCACGTAGTCGCCCGATTCGTAGCGGGGAAGGAAAGGATAAACATCGTTGGCCTTCACCAGGCCCACGATCTTGGCCTTCAGTGCGTTTAGGGCGGGGTCGTTGCCTGTGTATTTGGCCACCGCCGTGACGTCCACGTAGTCCAGGGCCGCCAGGTGGTAGAAGTGCAGGATGTGGGACTGGATGAAATTGGCTCCCAGGCAGAGGTTGCGGATAAGACGGGCGTTGTCCGGCAGTTCTACCCCCATGGCGTCATCCAGGTTATAAGAGGCCGCCGTCCCATGGACAAGGGGGCAGACGCCGCATATGCGCTCCGTCACCTGCTGGGCGTCCCAGGGATGCTTCCCCTTGAGCAGCATCTCGATGCCGCGAAACATGGTCCCGGAGGACCAGGCGTCCTTCACGACGCCGTTCTCTATCTCGACGTCTATGCGGAGGTGTCCCTCGATACGGGTTACGGGATCGATGCTTATCAGCTGACCCATCACTTCTCACCCCCCTCTTCCTTCTTACCGAGCTGCTTGTACAGGTAATGGGCGCCGATGCCCACCGCGGTGGCCCCGGCGGCGATCCAGCCCAGGTTGTCCGGGAGGGTGGAAAGGCCGGGGAAGTGCATGTTGGGCAAGGGCTTGTACAACGGAGAGAGGTCCTTGTAAAAAGCGGGCTCGGCGCACCCGTGGCAGGGGGCGTTGGCTCCCACGCACCAGTTCACCCCGGAATTCCAGCGGCGGATGGGACAGTCAGCGTAGGTAACCGGTCCCTTGCAACCCATCTTGAAAAGGCAAAGCTTCATGTCCGGGTTGTAATCGTTCCAGTCCTCCAGGAAGAGCCCGGCATCGAAAGCCGCCCGACGCTCGCAGTTCTCGTGGATGAGCATGCCGAAGAACTTCTTGGGCCGCTTGTGCTGGTCGAGCTCGGGCACCTTCTTGTTGATGAGGTAATCCAGGATGGTCCCGATGATCCAGTCGGGATGAGCAGGGCACCCTCCGATGTTGATCACCGGCTTGTCCTTGGCGATGCCCGCCACCACGTCCATCACCGGCTTAGTGCCGGTCACCTCGGCGTTGGCCGCGGGGATGCCACCGAAGGAAGCGCAGTTGCCCACCGCCACCACGGCGGCGGCCCCCGGTACCAGTTCCTCCATCCAGGCGGTCATGGGCTTGTCCTTGCGGCGCTGGTACCCGTGGAAGGCCTTGGTCTCTTTCTCCAAGCCGAAGGTGCAGAACTCGCCTCCCTCGGCCGTGGGCACCGGGCCCTCCACCACCAAGATGTACTTACCGGCCATCTCCTTGGCCGTCTCCTCGATGGCCTTCATGGCCACGTCCCCAGCCGCTGCCATGACGGTGGGATGATAGCGGATAGAAAGCTTGTCCAGCACCACCTCGGCGATCATGGGGTAGTTGGAGTTCAGCAGGGATATAGAACAGCCTGTGCAGTTCTGTCCCTGCAACCAGATCACCGGGGGCTTACCCGCCGCTGCCTCCTCCAGGGCCCTGGCGATCTCCGGGATCAGGCTCTCGCTCAGCCCTAACAGGGCAGCGGTGGCGCCGGCGTACTTCAGGAACTGGCGCCTAGTTATCCCTCTCTTCTCCACGCCCTTCTCACCTCCCGTCTAAGAACAACGGCAACGGTTTCCCCTCACACATAAAATAAAAGGTGCCCTATGACGGCACCGGGACCAGGCTTCTGGTAAAGACAATGTAAGCAACGTTAAAAAACAAGTCTCTTTTTCCTGCGGCCGTTTCTTACCAGCCATCATCCAATTCAGTGCTCTGTCGTGTCCTTGCTGCTATCGCCGGAGTCCGCACCCGGCCTGTTTCGTTCATTACCATGCTTAAGCCATATGACCAGTATACAATGACGAGAAGGCCTCTTCTTTCCCAGCTTCACGCGCACCAATTCTATTTACCACCCGTTATCGTGTCAATGGGCGGGCGATGATTTCTACGTCCGGGCTCCTCTGCCCTCCTGGGAACATTTATTGCCATCAGTCTCTTTGACATCCCGGACCCTTATTCGCCACGCTGATCCCCTCCGGGCAGGACCGTTCTTACCTCACAAACAAGGCTTGCCAAGGCACAAATATCGATCCATCCGGGTCCGCTAAAATGGAGCTGGTGAGGGAACAGGGAACCGACCCCGGGATGGAGTAAGAAATGGCGAACCGCCGGGGGGCTTGCTGGAGGGCGAACTCGGGACCAGATCGAGGGAAGGAGGGGGAAGATGAACAGTCCGAGAAGGGTAGTGATCATAGGAGGGGTGGCGGGCGGAGCCACGGCGGCCTCCCGCCTCCGCAGGTGCTGCCCGGAAGCGGAGATAGAGATCTATGACCAGGACGAGTTCATATCCTATGCCGGCTGCGGCCTTCCCTACTTCATCGGGGGTTACAGCCCCAACTGGAGGAAGTTGTTGGCCCGGGTGCCGGACGAATTCGAGAGCAAGCAGAACATCCGCGTTTTCCTCCGGCACCGGGTTAATTCGATAGATCCCGAAAAGAAGACGGTCCTGGTCGCGGACCTGGAGGGGGTCAGCGAGTTCCACCGGGAATATGACGTACTCATAATCGCCACGGGCGCCTCTCCGGTCATCCCCCCGCTGGAGGGTCTGGACCTGCAAGGAATATTTCCCCTGCGCACCCTCACCCACGCCCTGGAGATAAAGGCCTTCATCGACCGCCACGCACCCCAGAGGGTGGTGGTGATGGGGGCCGGCGCCATCGGCTTGGAGATG
>JAPWVA010000135.1 GCA_028275245.1 Actinomycetota bacterium | reverse complement strand
AGGCTGGAGGAAAAGCCCCGACCCCCCGAGGAGATACCCCTCGACCTAGAACCCCCGGAGGGTTTCTTCGAGTAACCCCATTACCAAGCCGCGGTCCTGAACTCCTCCGGAACCAGGTCGGCCGCCTGCAGCGACCTGAGAAGGCGATCGAGGCCTTCCTCGTCCAGCCTGTAGATGCTGGCGCCCCCCAGATTCCCGCTCTCCCCCGGCGCGATGCAGGCCTGTAGGTCCAGCGCCGGTTGGAATGCCAGCTCTCCAGCCAGGACCAGTAACCTGCCCAGGTCCAGGTCGGTCTCCACGTTCTCCAGGGCCGCCGCCAGCAGCCAGGCGATCCCGGGAGACCCCGCCCTTTCCCTGCCCTTCCGGAGAATGGCCGCCACCAACCTCTGCTGTTGCTCGATCCGGGCCAAGTCACCCCGGGGATAATTCCTGGAACGGGCAAGGATGAGGGCACGGGAGCCGTCGAGAACCTGCCTTCCCTTGGGAATGTAACCCAGCTTCGGGTCCTTCAGGTCCTTTTCCAGTGTGATCTCCACACCGCCGAACAGGTCTACCAGCCTCACGAAACCGTCGAAGTCCAGGGCGACGTACCCGTCCAGGGAAAGGCCGGTGATCTCCTCCACGGTCTTGACCGCCAGTTTCGCACCTCCCAGCTGGTAAGCCTCGTTGATCTTGTGCTTCCCGTACCCCGGTACGTTTACGTAGCTGTCCCTGGGGATGGAAAGGAGCACTATCCTGCCGGTTCTCTCGTTGAAGCGAACGATCATGAGAACGTCGCTCCTCTGGTTTCCCTCCGGGGGCCTGCCCTGCCCGTGGTCGATGCCCATCACCAGGAAGTGGAGGGGGCGCTGGGAAAGGGGTCCGGGTTTCTGGGAAGCCAGGGGGTCCTTGAACTCCCAGGCTTCCCCTGGCACCCTCGCGGGACGCCTGAACCAGTCCCAAGGGTCCCAAAGGAAAAGGAATGCCAACATCCCCGCCAGCGCCAACGCCAGCAGCCCCAATACCGGCTTTCTCAAAGCCCGAAACCTCCTAAAAATCGTCCTGTCAGCGGTTGGGGATTATATCAGAAGGGAGGGACTACGGCCTCTCACGGAAAATGGGGGCCGAGACCTCACCTCTGACCGCAGGGCCGCCGAGACGACCCGGTAAGCCGGTCACCTTCCGCGGAGCGAGCCTCTCGCGCCCCATACCGAACCGTTTGCCCGCTTCCGTGTTCCGCCCGCCCGCGTCACTCATCCCGGGGACGGCGATGCCCGATTAAGGAGGTGGGATCAACGAGGGAGGTCCCCATCGATGGAGCCCTGGCGGGTGATTTCCAGCCGTCCCGGTCCGCCCAGCGGAGGGCGGGGCGAAAACAGGTGACCGGGGTCAAGAGGTCGAATTAAGGCCAGGAGGGTGAAGTAGCGTGACCTTTACTAGGCCAGGAAAGGCTCAGGGTTTTCAAACCACCGCTGGGTTTGGGGGGAGGTCCCTTTCCCCGGCGCTCGCTCTCCTGCTCTCCCTTTCCTTGGTGATACTTCCGGCGGCGGGTCGGAAGGCTGGCTCCGACTCGGCCTACAAGCTGGCCAGCGCCAATCCCACCTTCAATGCCGGCCAGATAACCCAGGGCGACTACACCCTCACCCGGCAGTCGGACAACCGTTATCTTGTGCTCCGGGAAACCGGCTGGCTGTTTTTCTGGTTCCTCGACAGCTACTGGAGCTCGTTCCAGGCCTTCAACGAGGCACCTCGCGAAAAACTCCTGTTTTTCGAGGTGGAGATGGAGGGGTACCAGCTGGACAGCCGGGAAGTATGGTACGTCCAGTTTTACGATTTCCCGTCGGGAAGCTGGCACTCCTCATGGTACCGGTTGGGCTCCTTCCCCACCCAGGGCGAGGCGGTGTTAAGGGTCCAGGTGGCCGACGCGGACCTGGCCCGCCGCTTCGTGGGTCCCTCCGGCGAGTTCCGCATGAGGTTCGCCGACCAGGGCACAGTGTCTTTTAATATCGAGGTCAACCGGACCACCCTGTACGTCGACCTACTGAGGGTGAGGTTCGTTTACGACGTGACCCCGCCTCTCTCATCTCTGACCTACCCCCCGGACCCAACTTATACCAACGCCACTTCCCTGACCATCACCGGCACCGCCGTGGACCAGGGCGCTGACCGCAGCGGTGTGGCCTCGGTGCAGGTTTCCCTGGATGGGGGCAGAAGCTGGGCGGCGGCACAGCCTCAGGCTCCCGGCGATTTTTCCTCCTGGTCCTACTTCTGGAGCCCCATCCCCTCGGAGGGTACCTACCGGGTGCGCAGCAGGGCCACCGACGGGGTGGGCAACGTGGAGGTGCCCGGCGCCGGTTCCAGTCTGGTGGTGGACTGGACGCCCCCGCAGGTGGGAAGCGTCAATCCACCGCCCGGAGCGGAGAACGTCCCGGTCAACGCAACGATAAGCGCCACCTTTTTGGAACAGAACCCCATGGACGAGGCCAGCATAAACCCCTACAGCTTCACCCTGGTGGACGAGGAGGGAAATGCCGTCCCTGGCAACGTTACCTACGATCCCGCCACCAAGACGGCATCCTTCATCCCCTCCCAACCCCTGTACTACGGGTACATTTACACCGCCACCATCAGCACCGGCGTCAGGGACCTGGCGGGAAACCCGCTTTCCGCCCCCTATTCCTGGAGCTTCCGCACCGCTGACATCCTGCTCCTCTCCCTGCAGGACACTTATAACCGCGACGGGAGTCCAGGGAACGGGGCCGTTGACTTCGGGGTGGTGGGACCGGAAGGATCGCCCTACCTGGTGGGCGGGGGAAACCCGCCCTACGCCATATCCCTCCGGGTACTGAGTTCCACTCCTTGGAACATGTACCTGCAGGCTACCTCCGCCCTGGTGGACGAGAGCCAGAGCCCCCGGGCTGAGCTCCCAGTGGACCGCCTATCCTGGTCCCTCTCCGGGGCGGGTGTCTTCAACCCTTTCACCGACCAGCTGGCCCCCGTCTTCGGCGCATTCCAGGCCAGGACTCCCCAGCCCGGGGGAAGGCAAGTCCGCTTCGACTTGCGCATTGAGGTGCGCTGGGAGGACCAGGTGGGCGATTACCGGGGCGGTATAACCTTCGTGCTCCTGCCCGGGCCCTGAACTTTCCCATCCTCGGCTCCCTCCCCGGGTCCGCAAAGATGGGGAGGGGAGCCATGGGAGCTGGGAAAGGATGGTTTCACCGGGGCTCGTGCGAAGGGTCACCCCGACCCCGGCTCCGCAGAGTGGCTCTTTGCTACTGCAGTAGACCCCACTCCGCCATCTTCAGCAGCAGCGTCCTGCCCCAGGGCCTGCGGTTCCCCCAGGCCAGCACATCGTAAAAGAGGCCCGGGGCCGCCCTCTTGATCGCCCAGTAGATGCGCCCCGACAGCTGGGGTATGCAGTAGAGCTTCCCCTTCTTTACCGCCTGCAGTGCCTTCTCCGCCACCTCCTCGGCGGTCATCCGAGCGTTCTCGAAGGCGGTGTGGGCGAATCGCCACTCGAATTCGTCGGTGTACCTCATGGTCTCCAGGAGCCTTGTGTTGAAAAACATGGGGCAGAGGACCGTCACCCCGATGCCGGAGGGGGCCAGTTCCGCACGCAATGTCTCCGAGAGGGACACGACCGCCGCTTTGGTGGCGTTATAAGGGCCCATCTCCAGCAGGTTCAGCAAGCCGGCTGAGGAGGCCACGTTGAGGATATGGCCTCCCCCCTGCCGCTTCATCCTTGGGATGAAGAAGTGGCACCCGTGGAGCACCCCCCAGAAGTTGGCATCGAACTGCCATCGCCAGTCGTCCAGGGGGATGTCTCCCACGTGTCCCACGGACACCACCCCCGCGTTGTTGACAAGAAGGTCCACCCTCCCCCACTCGGAGTAGAACCGTTCCGCCATGGCCGCCACAGACTCAGGATCGCCCACATCCACCTGCAGGGCCAGGCCCTGGCCCCCCCGGGCTTCCACCAGGGATAGGGTCTCCATGGCCCGGGAAAGGTCCAGGTCGGCTATGCCCACCCGGCAACTCCTGGAGGCCAGGGCCAGGGAAAAGGCCCTTCCCAGCCCGGATCCAGCCCCGGTGATGACGGCATTGATGTTCTCCAGCCTCATGCTCATCCCCCCTCTTATTACGGAATCCACCCTCATAGAAGCTTGTAGAAGCCACGCCGGGGAAGGGAACCAGGGACCCGTAGCCACAGGATCCCCTCCGCCCCGCCATCCACATCCTGGCCAACCGCCGCCTTATAGTCCCATGTTACCCACCGGTCACGGTTTTTCCCAAGTTCCGCCGCGCAAAAGGCCGAGTTGTCGGGATCCTCACCCCGTGCCGAGCCGCCCCTGAACCAGGCGATCCTGCCTTCATCATTGACCAGCTCCCATCAACGGGGTTTATTATCTTCCTGCTAGGAGGGATCTTCCTGCTAGGAGGGTTTGGATGAAGAACTCGCAGGGGAAATTGGCGTTTTCAAGAGGAGGGATGAAAGTGGCGGTGTGGGTGTGCAAGAGGTGCGGGTATGTGAGGGACTCTCGCTGCAAGCCGAGGAAGTGTCCCAACTGCGGGGACCAGGCCGAATTCGAGAAGCAGGAGGAAAAATAGGCCTCCCGGGCCCCTCAGGCGAGCACCAGGCTGGAAGCCGGGCGACCTTTCAAGTTATCATCTCTCCCTGAGCTTC
>JAPWVA010000134.1 GCA_028275245.1 Actinomycetota bacterium | reverse complement strand
CTCCAGCACCTCATGATGATCGTGGGAAACGTACACGGCCGTGATGCCCCTCTCCCTCACCATGTCCGAGATGAGTCCCAAAACCTCCCTCCTGGAGGGCAGGTCCAGGTTGGACAGGGGTTCGTCCAGGAGGAGTAGCCTGGGGTCGAGGACCAAGGCCCTCCCCAGGGATACCTTTCTGGCCTCCCCTCCCGACAGGGTGGACGCGTTACGGTCCGCCAAATGTGCGAGGCCCAGCCGGTCGAGCATGGCCCCGACTTTCTCTTTCCTCCTCTTTTTGGGCACCCCCCTCACCCGGAGCCCATATTCCAGGTTCTGCCAGACGCTCCTCCCCAGTAAGAGTGGGTCCTGGAAGACCACGGCGATCTCTCGCGATATCCTCCTCTTCTCCCTGGGGCCCATGGCCGAGAGCCGGGACCCGTCCCAGAAGACCATCTCCCCCCGGGAGGGAGCCTCCAATAGGGCCACCAGCCGCAGGAGCGTGCTCTTACCGGCCCCGTTGGGCCCCACCACCGCGGTGACCTCCCCCTCGCGTACCTCCCACCGGCCCACCCGGAGGATGGTCCTCCCCCCGTAGGACTGCTCCAGGCCCTCCGCCACCAGCGCCGGCCTCATGCCCCATCCCTCCCAGCCTTTCCGGGAAGGTATCCGCCCGCCGCCCTCAGGGCCCTGGCCACCGTGGAGCCCTGCTGTATCAGGGTGAGAATCCATACCAGGAACAGGGTTATGCCCAACAGTATCAGGCCCAGGGCTATGGCCCTGACGCTCTCGCCCCGGTTCACCTCCAGCACCAGTGCTGTGGTGAGGGTCCTGGTATAGGGCTCCCCGTGGAGCATGAGGTTACCTCCCACCATCATAGCCGCCCCCACCTCAGAGATGACGCCCCCGAAGCCGGCGATGACCGCCGCCAGCAGCGAGAGGCGCCTCTCCCGCAGGAGGGTGAGAGCTATGCGTGCCCTCCCCGCCCCCAACGACCGGAGCTGCAGCACCATCCGGGGGTCGACGTCCTGCAGGGCTGCCATGGTGATGCCTGCGACGAGAGGTAGGGCCAGCACCACCTCCGCCAGCACGATAGCCCGGGGGGTGTATAGCCAGCCCAGGAATCCCAAGGGACCCCGCCTTTTCAAAAGCAGGTAGACGAAGAGTCCCACCACCACCGGTGGGAGCCCCATACCCGCGTTGACCAGGGTCACCAGCAGCTTACGCCCCGGGAAACGGTGCAGGGCCAGTAGGGCTCCCAGGGGTACCCCCAGCACCATCCCGGCCATGGTGGCCAGGGCACATACATAGAGGGTGAAAAGGGTTATCTTCAGCACATAAGGGTCCAGCCGGGCTATGAGCTTACAGGCCTCCACCAGCCCCCGCCAGATCTCACTCAAGGCCCTCCCTCCTTCTTCCGGTCGCCGGGGCCGTCACGCTGGGAGCCGCCACGCCAGCTTCTCTCCCGGGGATGACGTGGCAGCCACCCGCCCACCGAATGGTGGCGGACGGTGCGGGTCCATGGACCCCTTCCCCGCACCCCTCCTCGCCCGCTCCCTCTGCTGCCGCGCAAGGCACGAACAGCGGCTTCCCGTACTCCTCCCTCCCAAAGGAAAGGAGCAAATCCTGGGCCCTCTTTCCCCGGACGAACTCGGAGAACCTCCTGGCGCCCTCCGAGTTCACCTCCGGCCACCGCTCAGGGTTCACCTCCATCACGTGATAGTAGTTGAAGAGCCGGGGATCACCCCGGAAGACCACCTCCAGGTCCAGCTCCTCCCGCAGAGCGAGGAAGGTCCCCTCGTCGGTGAGACAGTAGGCGCCCCCCTCGGAGGCCATGCGCAGGGTGTCTGCCATGCCCCGGCCGCTTTCCGTGTACCAGCCGCCCCCCGGCTCCACGCCGGCCAGCTGCCAGAGGGAAAGCTCCATCAAGTGGGTCCCTGAACGGTCACCCCGGGAGACGAAACCCACGCCGGTGGCGGCGATGCGGCTCATGGCCTCCCCCGCGCTCCCCGCACCCGCCGCGCCGGCCGGGTCCCCCGGCGGCCCCACGATCACGAACTCGTTGTACATCACCGGCTGGCGGCGGACGGCGTATCCCTCCCGCACCATCGCCTCCTCATCCTCGGGGCTGTGCACCAACATCACGTCGCACTCACCCCGCCGTCCCATCTCCATGGCCTGGCCACTGCCTACCGCTATGACCTTGACGGCGTAAGGGTGCTCCTCCTCGAACATGGGCACCCAGAGGTCCAGCAGGCCGGTGTCCTGCAGGCTGGTGGTGGTGGCCAGGATGACCACTGCTCCCCCGCCACCGGGCTGGCCGGAACATGAAACGAGCAACAAACAGGCCACCAAGAGCGACGCCGAGAGTACTGACGCCCATCCCCTTCTTGCGGCCGATCCCCGGCATCCCCCTCCCGGTGGGGAGCCCTTCCTCCGGGGTAAGGGAGGTGAGCAAAGGGCACCGGCGTCGGGGTCAGCGGCGCCGCAACGCCGCCCCCGGTAACGACACCACCCCCCAGGTGCAGCGCGCCAAGGCATGATCCTCGATTCCTCAGAAACAACCCAGGGAGCAGCGGACTATCTTCACCCCTAGCAGGTTGGCGGCCTTTCCCACCTCCAAGGGTGGGACGCCCAGCTCCGCTGCCAGCCTCAGGGCCTCCTCACAGGGAAGGCGGCCCTCCGGAGCCCTCTCCTTCACCGCCTCGAGCACCCTCTCGTCCACCTGGCCTTCCATGCGACCACCTCCCAACCTTCCGGCTATCCTGGAAAGGAGGATCTCCAGGGTCCTCTGCGGCCCCAGTTCCTCCACCACCAGTAGCTTTACCCTGGGGTTGATCTCCTTTATCCTCTTCTCCAGGGAGATCAGATCCTTCCCCCTCGCCCCCGGAGGCATGGCCCTGCGCTCCAGCACCACCGTGTGCGCCTTGGCCAGGGCCTCCCGAGCGGAGGGCTTGAACTCCTCCAAAGGAGAATCCATGACGAAAATGGCGTGATCTGGCCGCAGGTGCCTGAGGATGCGGTTACCCTCCAGCACCACGGTATCGCCGCCCAGGCGCCGAAGCAGTTCCTCCAGGTCCTGGGCCAGCCGCCCCTCGGTGGTCTTCAGGAGATAGACGGGGCGGGCCCCCGCTTCCAGCAGACGGGCTGTGTCCGTGGAGGGATCTAGGACCGGCTCCCTCTCCTCCAGGAAACGCTCACCTTCCGGTTCCCCCTCATGCACCGCCACCTTGGCAGCGGCACAGGGACGGAGGGCCCTCACCAGGGAAGCCGCTAGGGCGCTCTTCCCGGAATCCTTGCGGGAACCGGAAACGGTGATCAAGAAGGGGCGCTTTTCCTCGGTTCTGCTCGAGGCTCGGGGTTTTTCACCTGGGGTCCCGGAAATTTCCCCCCAGGCCCCGGCATCAATAAAACCGTCCGGAGAGGACGGCCTTTCCCAGCTCATGTTCCCTCTCCTTTCCAAACACGGGAGGCACAGGCGTTTCCCCCTGTACCCTATCGGCCATGCGCCATAGCCCCTCGGCCTTAGGCCACATGGCTCGGAGAGCGAGGACATTATAGCACGGGTATGTTCGAGTGCGGGTGGCCAGCGGGTCGACCTCCAGCGGTCCCGCCCTGCCCCCACACCCTGGAGGAGACCAAGGTATCCGGGAAGTCCGCGGGAAAGGGTTGAGCGGTGGTCGAGACATCAGAGACACCGGATTCCGCCGCCAGGAACCGGGAGGGCCGCGGTGGGGTACTCTTTGGCGGGAGACGGATTCGCGCCCCATCTCCAGGGGAATCTCCGGGGAATCCCTTCCCCTATTCAGCCTCACGTCCCAATCCGACGACCTGTGATCACGCCCGCCAACCACCGGTAAAGGAGGATATGGGAAGTCATCCCGCGGAAGGGCCAAGGAGGGGGCGTCAGTTTTTCCGTATGGACCGCGTGACCTCGAGTACTGCTGAGCCCCACTCCACCATCCAGAGGAGGTTCTCCACCGCCTCCTCTCCCGCCACCGGCCGTATAAAGATCCAGGCCTTCAGCCCTCTCACCTCCACGATAATCCGCGGATGAAGGCGAAGGTGAAGGCCGTTTGACCGGAAAGGGATCGGCGCCTTACTCCACCATCCAGAGGAGGTTCTCCACCGCCTCCTCTCCCGCCACCGGCCGCAGGAGGTAGGCGGCCAGCTGGGTGGCCAGGATCTTCAAATCGTCGGTGTTGAGGTAGCTGGGGCAGCAGCTGTCGAAGAGGACCCGGCACTGGGGCTCGAACTCTTCGTCACCCCAGTGCAGCACCACCAGGAGGGGCGTGCGGGGGAAGGGTCTGAAGACGTAGGACTCGTCGCCGTAATCGGACCTCTCCCCGCCCAGCTCCTCCGCCAGGGGGGCCAGGGAGTGGGGGGTCCTGCCGAAGGCCTGGGCCAGGGGCTGTTCCACGGTGGGTACCAGTGTGGCGGCGTAGAACCTTCCCCCCGGGAGGTCCCGGTAAGCCACCCACTTGCCGCTGGGCGGGGTCCCGTCCGCCTTCTTCACGTACCTGAGGGCCAGGACCCGCATGGAGAGGCTGTCAATGTGCCCGGGCACCTCCATCTCGCCGGAGGGGAGCGACACCCTTATCACGTCACCGAAGGAGGGGATGTCCAGCCTGGTCCCGCCGTCGGGCAGCCGCGTGCAGGAAAAGGCGCCCCTCGCGGCCTGTTCCTCCAAGTCCAAGC
>JAPWVA010000133.1 GCA_028275245.1 Actinomycetota bacterium | reverse complement strand
GGGTGTTCCAGACCGCCCCCATCGGGTTGGGGGACTGGCTTTTCCTTTTGCCCTTCGTTCCCATCTGCTTGATAGCCGACGAGATCCGCAAGCTCCTGTTGCGGGCCTATCTCCGCAGGAGGAAGACGGGTACGGAAGGGTGAAGGGAGGCGGATTCGATCCGTTTCCCGCCGGTGCCATGGTTTCATCCTCGTTTTGGGGGTTGAGGCCAGGACCCAGGTGACGGGCGCGCCCGGAACGGCGGATGAAAGGGGGTACGGGACATGCACGTGGTGATAGCCGGTTGCGGTAGGGTAGGATCCTTCCTGGCGGTTTCCCTGGAGCGAGAGGGACACTCTGTGGCAGTGATAGACAAGGACCCAGCCGCCTTCGAGAACCTGCCCAGGGGCTTTTCGGGCAAGAGGGTTAAGGGGCTGGCCTTCGACCGCGATGCCCTGGTGGAGGCCGGCCTCGAGACGGCGGACGCCTTCGCCTCGGTGACCAGCGGGGACAACAGCAACATTGTGAGCGCCCGCATCGCCCGGGAACACTTCCGGGTTCCCCGGGTGATCACCCGCATATACGACCCCAGGAGGGCGGAGATATATCGGCGCATGGGAATACCCACCGTCTCCAGCGTGGCCTGGGCCGCCGGGCGCATCCTCACTTACCTATCCCACCCGGAGTTGCACGCAGAGTTCCAGTTCGGAAACGGCGAGGTGGAGCTTTTGAGGGTGGAGGTGCCTTCCCGTCTGTGGGGTAGGCAGGCCGCCGACCTGGTCGTACCCGGGGAGATCTCGGTGGTATCCGTACTGCGGGGAAACCGGGCTTACTTGGCCACGCCCGGATGGGTCTTCCAGAAGGGGGACGTGCTCTACTGTGCTGTCGCACGGGAGAGCCTGGGGAAAATGGAGAGGCTCCTGGGCTTGCGGGAGGGGGTGTGAGGGATGAGGATAATCGTGGTAGGAGGCGGGAAGGCCGGTTCCTTCCTGCTGGGGGCCCTCTCGAGAAGCCACGACGTGGTGCTCTTGGAAAAGGACCCGGCCCGGGTGGAACTGTTACGGGAGAGGTTCCCGGGGGCCCATGTGCGCCATGGCGACGGGTGCGAGCCCACTGTCCTGGAACAGGCCGGTATCGGTGATTGTGATCTGGTGGTGGCGGTGACCGGGGACGACGAGGACAACCTGGTGATATCCTACTTGGCCAAGTTCGAGTTCGGAGTGCCCCTGGTATTTGCCAAGGTGAACAACCCTCGCAACGAGTGGCTCTTCAACTCCTCCTGGGGGGTGGACGTGGCGGTGGATACCGCTGGCATACTGGCCAGCCTGGTGGAGGAGGAAGTGGGCTTGGGCGAGCTGGTCACCCTACTCAAGCTCCAGAGGGAGAATATAGCCTTGGAGGAGTTCACTGTGGATGAGGGTTCCGCTCTGGCGGGGAGGAAGGTAGGAGAGCTGAAGTGGCCTGCCCAAGTGGTGCTGGCCGCCGTTGTGCGGGAGGGAAGGCCTTGGGTCCCCCACGAAGAGGAGATCTTTCGGGCGGGCGACAGGCTCCTCTTCATCTGCTCCTCGGACAGGGTGGATGAACTCAGGGCCCTCTTGGGGTGAGAACCTGGCCTATCCCCGGAGGGAGCGGTGTTTTTCACCTTTTGACGTGAAACAACAAACACTTTTGTCTTGCAACTGTCCCGCGCCGGGAATATCATGATGAACCGGGTTTGACCCGGGAAACCAATAAGCGGCGGCGATGGCGACGGGAGTTTCTGAGGATGCGGACTTCCCGGATGGAGACCCGGTCTTAGGGTTGTCCCGTTCCTGGTGGTTTTTATAAACCCCCGGACATGAACCTGGAGGAGAGATGGGTAAAGCGATCATTGAGAGAATAAGAAGGATCAGGGAGGTCGAGATCAGGTCGCAGGGTCTAGTGGAGGAGGCCAATGAGCAGGCCCGCCGACTGGTTCAGAGGGCCAGGGCGGATGCTCGCCGCCTGTTGGAGGAGGCCGAGGAGGAGGCGAGGCGTCAGGGCCAGGCGCTTTTCCGGGAGACCGTCGCCAGGGCTTTAGAGGAGGCCAAGAAAATAAAAGAACAGGCCGAGGAGAGCAAGAGGAGATTCCTCACGGAGGCGGAGGAAGGCAAGAAGGAGGCGGTCCTCTTTCTCGTGAAGAAGCTTTGGGAGCTAGCCGGTTAAGGAGACGCTATGGCCGTCGCACCGATGACCAAGATCGTGATGGCGGCTCCCCTGAGCAGGAGGGAGGAGCTGGTCGAAGAGCTTCACCGCCTGGGAGCCGTCCAGGTGAGGACCCTTCCATCCCTCTTCGAGTCGGAAGAAGGGCTATGGCCGGAGGAGTTTCGTCCCAAGGCATACGTTCCCGACACCAGGAAATTGCGCCTGGAGTTGTCCCGTGCCGATTTCCTCATCGAGCTCGTGAAGCGTTTCGAGGAGAAGCCAGGGGGCTTGCTGGCCAGCATGGTGAGGCCTCGGGTCCACTTCAGTCTGGACGAATACCTCCGTGTGAAGGAGGAGGTGGACTTGGATGGTGTTTACCGGAGAGGGGAGGAGTTGGATACCCGGCTCCGGGAGCTCGAGCACTGCAGATTAGAGATGGAAAGGGAAAGGGAAGCCCTCCTCCCCTGGAGGACCCTGGATGCCGCTTTCGAGGAAATAGGCGCCCCCGAGAAGGTGAGAGCCAAGTTCATCTCCCTGCCCCCGGACAAGATGGAAGATTGGTCGGAGGATATCGAGTCCGGTTGCCCGGCGGCCGACTGGGTGGAGGTCTCCCGTACACAAGACAAGGTTTATGTCTTTGCCTTTGTCCACGTTTCCCAGCTCGGGGTTTTCGAATCCCTTAACCAGAAGTGGGGGGCGGAGGATATCTTGCTCAGGGTGGAAAGGGGCACGGTGGAGGAGAGAATAGCCTCACTGGAAGAGGAAATGGAGCGCAACTCCGCCGAGCGCGAGAGGGTGGTGGAAGAGATCCGTTCCCTTGTCTCCCTGAAGGGAAAGCTCCTTCTCCTCCATGATTACATCTACAACCAGCTCCTCAAGGAGGAAGTAAAGGGGGATTTCCTCCACACTCGCAGGGCCTTCCTAGTGGAAGGCTGGGTAAGGAAAGAAGAGGCCGATGAGGTAGCGGAGCAGCTGCAGGAGTTGGGGGAAGACGTGGAGGTAGCCTTCGAAGAGCCGGGAGAAGACGAGGTGCCGCCCACTGCCCTGGCTAATCGAAGGCTCCTGCAACCAGTGGAGAGCCTGGTGCGTCTTTTCGGCCTACCCCACTACCTGGAGACAGATCCTACCTGGGTGATGGCGCCCTTCTTCGTTTTCTTCTTCGGCATGTGCATGGCAGACGTAGGCTACGGTATCATCCTCACCTTCTTCTTCTGGCTCCTTTGGAAAAAGCTGGACGTTAGCGAGAACGTCCGGCGATTCCTGCGTCTTTTCATGTATGGGGGCGTGGCCACCATCCTGGGGGGCGTGCTCACCCGCAGCTACTTCGGAATATTCGCTACCGACCCGGAGCGTTTCCCTCGCTTCCTCCAGTTCAAGGGAACGTTCGACCCCCTCTTCAACCCCCTCCCCTATATGGGTTTCTGCTGTGCCCTGGGGCTATTACACATCTCCCTGGGCACGGCCATAGAGATGTACGACAACGCCCGGTGGAATTCACCGTGGAAGGCCTTCTGCGAGCAGGGCACCACCCTCGTCCTGTGGCTGGGGCTGGCGATCACCGCGGTGGGAGGTGCCCTCAAGGCGGACCCGGTCCTCAAGGCCGGCCTTTACCTCATGGCGGTGGGTGCGGCGGGAATCGTCTTCCTGAGCAACATCGGCTCCAGGTCATGGTGGGGCAAATTCTTCGGCGGCCTTTACAATCTTTACAACGCATTCGGGGGCACCATCGGCGATGTGGCCTCCTACCTGCGCCTATTTGCCCTGGGGTTGGCCACCATGGCCATAGGGGACGTGGTGAACCGGATGGGTTCCCTCTTCCTAGGCATCCCGGGGCTAGGGATTGTCCTGCTTTTCCTCGTGCTGGTAGGGGGCCATCTCTTTAATGTGATCATCAACCTCTTGGGTGCCTTCGTCCATCCCTTGAGGCTACAGTATGTGGAGTTTTTCGGGAAGTTCTACGAGGACGGCGGGGCGCCCTTCGCCCCCTTCGGGCTTACCCCGCGGAAGACGGTCATAGAAGGAACAAGGAGGTAGGGGATGAGCACCTTCGCAGGACTTACGGGGTTGCACTGGGCACTCCTGGGAGCAGCAGTGGCGGTGATCGGGGGAGGGATCGGATCCTCCATGGGCATCACCTACGTGGCCAACGTGGCCTCGGGTATCTTGAGCGAGGACCCGGAGAAGTTCGGCCCCCTGCTCCCATTAGTTGCCATCCCAGGGACCCAGGGCATATACGGTTTCATAACCGGGGTGTTGGTGGTGTTCGTGATGAAGCCGGGCGGTGGATGGGACGCCCTGGAGGGCCTCAGGGGGTTCCAGATCTTCCTTTCTTGCCTGCCGGTGGCCTTCAACTGTTGCGTGTCAGCCATATACCAGGGTCTCACCGCCATGGGGGCGGCGGGAATGGTGGCAAAGAGAAGGGAGGAAGCCGGTAGGGCGCTGGTGCTCCCGGCCCTGGTGGAGACCTATGCGGTGCTGGCCTTCATCGTCACCATCATCCTGCTGATGGTGGTGGTGCGGGGCACCTATTGATGACGGAGGAAGGACCCCGGGA
>JAPWVA010000132.1 GCA_028275245.1 Actinomycetota bacterium | reverse complement strand
GGTCCCCTGGGAGGCATCCATGCCTCCCTGTACCACGCCTCTTCGTCCCTCGTCTTCGTCACCGCCTGCGACATGCCCTTTCCCTCGCTGCCCTTGGCCCTGGCCCTGCTCGTAAAGGCCCGGGGGAGGGAGGCGGCGGTGCCCCGGGTAGGTGGCTATCTGGAACCCCTTTTCGCCGTTTACGCCGCGAAAGCAGCTTCCAAGGCCAGGGAGTTCCTGGAAAAGGGAGTGCTTCAGGTGAGCAGGTTCATCGAAGCCTTGGACGCTTATTACATGGAAGAGGACGAGGTGACGCGCTACGACCCGCAAAGGATTTCCTTCCGAAACATCAATTCCTGGGAAGACCTGGAAAGCCTTCGTCGGATCTGGGATCTGGAGGCGCCAAAGGACCTGCCAACTATTGCTTGCTTCCCCGAAACCACAAGTTATGGTGCATCGGATATCCCAGGGCTTTTGCGAATAGACGAACCTCACTGGTCGGCGGGGGGAGGTAAAGGGGCAGCCTCAGAGCTGCACCAACAGGAAGAACAGGCCGAACGCCATGAAGAGCATCCCGGACGCCACCTTTAGGGCTTTTCGAGGTAACGAGTGCCCTATCTTTTCCCCTAGGAAGGCGCCCAGGAAGGAAGTGATCCAGAGGGCTGCCGTGCCCCCGATGAAGACCGGGATGGGCTGGGAATACCTGGCAGAGAGGCCGGCCAGGGCTAGTTGGGTCTTGTCCCCCAACTCCATCAGGCTCACCAGCAGGAAGACCTGCAGTACCGGTCTTCCGCTACCTAGCGATCGAGCCGCCCTTTCCTCCAGTTCGTCTTCCTCTTCCTCCCGGGAAAAGGCCTCCTTTAGGGAAAGGAGGCCCAGCAGGAAAAAGATGGCGGAGACGGCGATTTTAAGGGGAACCTCAGGGATTAGCCGCAAGGCAATTGCCCCCACCCCCACCGCCAGGGCGTTCAAGAGCGTGAAGGCGGCGGCCGCGCCGGCGAAAACCCGGCCGGTGCCGTACCGGCAGGCCAAAAGGAAGATGGCCAGCTGGGTCTTGTCCCCGAACTCGGCCGCGAAGATGCTCCCGAAGGAGTAGAAAAAGGCTTCCCACATCATGGGCATGAGGATATAAGAAGGAACGGGAGAGTGGCAACGGGCGGATGCGGTCACTGGCTAAGACCGGATACCAATAGACCCTTCATTGATTCCGGGAGCACTACTTGAGGAAAAGGGCTATCCTTCGATGGTATTCCTCTCCCGCCACCAGGCTCACGTCGTTATGGCCGGCGCCCCGCACCACATACAGGTCCTTGGGGGTAGGCGCCGCCTCGTAAAGGCGCAAACCCTCCTCCAAAGGGATCAGTTCGTCGGCGTCGCCGTGGATGACTAGCACCGGCGAGCGGGTGGCCCCGATCTTCTCCAGGGAGCGGTATTCCTCCCCCAGGGGTGTGTTTTCGGGGAGGAAGGGAAACAGCTTCCTAGCCACCGCCCTCAAGGAGGTGAAGGTGGATTCCAGAATCAGGGCTCGGAGGCGGCGTCCCCGGGCCAGGTGACAGGCCACCGCCCCGCCCAGGGACTTGCCGAAGACGATCACGTCTTCCTCGGGCACGCCCCTTTCCATCAGCCACAAGAGCGCCGTCTCCCCGTCCAGGTAAAGAGCCTGCTCCGAGGGGCTTCCGCCGCTTTTTCCGTAGCCATGGTAGTCCACGAGGAGCAGCCTGGTACCCAGGGGCGCCAAGTCCTCCCGCACCAGGGACCAGCTGTATACCTCCTGGGCATTTCCGTGCAAAAAGAGGATGACAGGAGCGCCCTCCGGCTCGCCCCACCAGAGCCCATGTATCTTCACCCCGTCCGGGCATTCCATCCAGACCTCCTCCGCATCCCGGGCCCAGTGGGGTGGGGGAAGGTCCAAGGGGATGCGGTCGGGATAATAGAGGAACTTCCTGGTGAGCGCGGAAAAATCCACTTATGCCCTTTCCTCCAACTTATGCTATCTTCTGGTGATAAGCTTTCTCGTGCCCTACCTCGCAGCGCGACATACGCCGCGGCCCACCGCCTGAGTGGTCGCCGTCGATGGTGATAATAATAGCATTGAATGGCGGGAAAAGGGGCGCATCACCGTCGGTCCCGCGGCCGGCGTTAGGCCGATAGAGGGGATGCCGTGATGGGGACCAAGGGATATCCCCGGTTTCCACCGGGATGCCGATTCCTAAGGAAGGGAGAACAGGTGGACCTCCGTTCTTGGAAAGAGGTCCTCTTATCCTGCGGAGACCATCTTGCCCGGGCCCTCGGGGAATACGTGGAGATGGGGTTCGAGTGCCTGTTAGAGCCCGTGGACCCGGCGGAGTTGGAGGGGTGTTCTAGGTGCTACCGGGCCGCGGGGGAGCCGGTGTTCCGGGTCTACGTTAGGTATGTGGGGGATGACTGCGGTCCCCAGTGGTGAAAGGGCCTGATGCGGAGGAGCCTCCGCCGCTCCCCACCACCGACACACCCTCCCGGGAGGGATCAATCCAGGCCGGTCCCCTGGATATCTCACTACCATTCTCATACCACGGTCTCAACCCGTTCCTTTAGATCACTCCTGGGAGCCGCCCGATAGGGGTCAGCAGGGACCAGCCTGGCTCCTCTGCCTCCGCCTGCCTTTGGTCCTTGGGTGAGCCCCACCCTTCACAACCCCAGACGCTCGGCCAGGTAATCGAGCCCGTAGTCCCGCAACGCTTCCAAGGTAGGCTTGCCGTCCTCCCGCAGGCGCCGGATTTGGTAGAACTCCCGCAGCATGGTTTCCATGTCGGGCACGATGCCTGCGATGTTACCATCAGGAGTGGGTGTTATGAGGCGTGGGCCGAGAACGTCGTCCGCGGCGGTTGCCCCCCAGATATGCCCTAGGGCCCGCTGCAGGTACCAGATCCTACCTCCCGCCTTGACCATCTCCTCGATGTCCCACTGGTAGTCGGCAGCGGCGTTGAAGACGTCCCTCAGGAGAGGGAGGGTGAAGGTGGTACCCGCGAACTGGCACCAGACCATGGAGTTGAACAGGCATCCCATGTCCGTGGCCTTGGCCACCATGTCGGCCTTGTGCTCGGCGGACATGCCGTGGTAATGCTTGTCCATCTTTATCTCGGGGTACCTCACGATACCCCACTCGGCAAGGTAGGTGAGGTTGGATACGTGGCAAGCTCCCCGCACCGAAACGGCGTAGGCCAGACCGTCACCCCAATAGGCCCGGGGGTCGTGCATGGGAGCCTCCAGGCCCTTGGTGTCGGTGAGGAATCTCTTGCTCTCGTCGCCCACCAACGCGGAGGCCTTGCGAGAGCCCAGGGAGAGGAGCTCCCCCAGCTTCCCCTCTCGGGCAGCGATCTTGGGGATGAGGGAGATGACGGTGTCGATGTCCCCAAACCTCAGCTCCACGCCGTCCCAATCGGCAGGGCTCATGAGGCCGGCCTCGTAGCAGTCCATGGCCCAGGCGATGGTGGCCCCGCAGGTGATGGTGTCCATCCCCAGGCGGTTGCACAGCTCGTTTATCTTGCATACCGCCGCCAGATTGGAGTTCATGAGCAGGGTACCAAAGGCCCCCAGGGTTTCATACTCGGGACCTGGTCCCTCCTCCACAGCATAGGGCTCTTCCTCCACCCGGATGACGGGCTTGCAGCGCACAGCGCACCCTCGGCATGACCGGCGGGTCACTATGAACTGGTCGTCCAGGCTTATACCGGATAGCTTCTCCCCTCCCTCCTCCCAGATGCCTACGGCCCAGTTCCTGGTGGGCACATCGCCAATGACCATCATCCCCTCCATGTTGCAGGCGGTGCCGAAGGCCCTGAGGGCTCGGGCCATGCCGTTCTTCTCCAGGAGGGCGTCGTACTTCTCCCGCAGCTCCCTCAGCCTATCGGGGTCTTTAATCGGGATCTCCCTCTCTCCCCGGGCCACCACCGCCTTGAGGTTCTTGGAGGCCATCACGGTGCCCATACCCGTGCGCCCGAAATGGTGGCCGTAGTCGTTGACAATGCTGCCGAAGAGGACGCCGTTCTCCGCCGCCGGCCCCACCACCAGCACCCGGTATTGCCTGCCGTGCCTTTCCTTGAGTATGTCCGTGGCCTGGTAGGTGTCCTTGCCCCAGAGGTCCCCCGCAGGGGCTAACTGGATGCTGTCCGTCTCCAAGACCAGGTAGACAGGCTCGGGAGACCTCCCTTTTATAACCAGGGCGTCGTAGCCGCATCTCTTGAGCTCGGGCCCGAAGTTCCCCCCGCAAGAAGCCTGGCCCCAGATGTCGGTCAGGGGTGAACGTGCCCCCGCGCTCATGCGGCTGGAGCCGGAGAAGCCGATGCCAGTGAGGGGACCGGTGGCCAGGACCAGGATGCTTTCGGGGTCGAGAGGACCGGCTCCCAAGTCGCCTCTCTCGTAGATGAGCCGGGCGGACAGCCCCGTGCCGCCCACGTAATCCCGGTAGGTCTCGAAGGGGAGCTCGAGCTCTTCGACCTTCCCGGTGGACAGGTCTATCTCCGCTACCTTTCCCATGTTTCCAAAAGGCATACCCCATCCCTCCTTCCGCTTTAAGACAGGTCTTGCTGGCCAAGGCCGCGCCGGATTTGTCGCCGAGGTAAATAACCATCCCTCCTTCCGCTTTAGGACAGGTCTTGCGGGGCCTCAATCGTCGATGCTGATCAATCGGTATTCCCGGGTCCCCAGGCCCATCCTCTCGGCATACTCGATCTGGCGGGCATAATCCACGTTGGGGTAAAGCTCTCGGTATACGTCCCTGCC
>JAPWVA010000131.1 GCA_028275245.1 Actinomycetota bacterium | reverse complement strand
TCGGTGCGGGGGACTTCCTTCGACCTCTCCCTGGGACTGGGATCTAGCGGGTGGTGTGACGGCGAGATGCTCCTCTTGCCCTCCTCCGATCCCCGCCGTCTGTGCCTTCTACTGGCAGGGGACCTCTTCGACCGTTCCCTTGGCGGAAAGTGGCACCTCATCCTACAGCCCTCCGTGGGAGAACCCTTCCGGGTTTCCCTGGAGAAGAGGCCGGGCGACGATCTACCCGAGGTAGTGGCCGATGATCCCGCGGGTTGCGCCACCGTGCAAGAGGTCGCCTTCCGTTCCCCGGGGTACGGAAGGGGGAGGCGGGGGCTCTTCCTGGAGATAGATCTCGGTGGGGTGAAGACCGGTGATCGCCTCGGCCTGCTGTTCTTCGGATCTCCCGCACGGCCCGAGGTAAGGCTCCTGGGAATAAGTGAGATCACCGCTACGGGGCGCTGCTTTCCTTTACTTCCCTATGAGCTCTCCTACGCAGACGGACGTTACGCCCTATTCCGACCCACCTGGAAAGTGGAGGAAGTGAGGGCTCTCAAACGGATCGAATGGTGCGGGGGGTGGGAGGAAGCAGCCCGGGAAGCCCTAGTGGAGGGCGACTTCGATACCGCCTGGCTGGTGGAAGGCGAGGTGGGCCCCGCATCTAGGGAGATACTGGACCGGGTGAGGGAAAGCGGCGACCGCCCCATCCTCCAGGCCACCAAGGGGCCTTCCCGCATGGAGGTGAGCACTAACTCCGCCGAACCCTTCGTATTGGTGATATCCCAGAACTTCATGAAGGGGTGGAGGGCTTTCCTGGACGGTGAGAGGGTAGGCGCCTTCTCGGTGTACGGAGCGCTTACCGGGGTAGCGGTGCCGGCAGGCGAACACCGGGTGGTGCTGGAGTACGATCCCCCCGGCCTTAAGGCGGGAGCCAGGATCACACTGGCCACCCTGGTCGTCCTTTCCATCCTAGCCGCCTTGGTGTACATTAATCCGCGGTACCGGAGGAAAAGGGAAGGTGACGGCCTTGAAGGGTGAGGGTATAAGCGCCTTCTTTCCCTGTTACAACGACCAGGAGACCATAGCCGAGGTTGTGGAGAAGGCCCTTCGCGTGCTGGAAGAACTCACCGACGACTACGAGGTAATCGTGGTGGACGACGGGAGCACCGACGACAGCCCCACCATAGTGGACGAACTGGCATCACGGCATTCACGGGTCAGAGTGGTGCATCACGAGAAGAACCGGGGATATGGGACAGTGGTAAGGACGGGCATCGCCCACTCCACCAAGGATTGGATATTCTACACCGATGGCGACGGCCAGTACGACGTGGAACAGCTTCGGCTCCTTTACGAGAATAGGGAAGGGGCCGAGGTGGTGAACGGCTACAAGGTCAACCGCAGCGACCCCTGGTACAGGAAGCTGCTGGGGGGAGCGTATAACTTGGCGGTGAGGACCCTCTTCCGATTGCCCATCAGGGACGTGGATTGCGATTTCAGGCTCCTGCGGGGGAACATCGCCCGCTCCCTGGAGCTCCGTTCCTCGGGAGGAGCCATCTGCGTGGAAATGATCAAGGCCCTGAAGGCCGCCGGGTGCCGTTTCAAGGAGGTCCCCGTGGTCCACCTTCCTAGGAGGGCCGGACGTTCCCAGTTCTTCAGGCCCAGACACCTGGCGGTCATGTGCTGGGAATTGCTGGTGGTAGCCCTGCGGCCCGCAGGTTTTCGCCCTCCGGTGGAGGCCCCGGGGTCTGAGGAGGGAGTGCCCAGGAGTAAGCATCCCGGGAGGGCGCCTGACCCAGGCTCCAGGCAGGGGCAGCCTGAGCCGGGGTGGACACGTGGAGGAGATGCGGGATAGGACATTCGGGTTTAACATTCCACCGTGCCGGATTGAACAAATGGCCCTGCAGGACGTCTAAACAGTATGCGAAAACTACCTGCTTAGTGGAAGACCCTGGAAGGGAAGGCTGGAAGGGCGTGTTGATACAGACATGACCACGCTATGGTGATGGGAGGGCGACATGACCACGCTATGGTGATGGGAGGGCCGGGATATGGATTTCTACCGGGGGAGGAGAGTCCTGGTTACCGGAGGACTGGGTTTCATCGGCAGTAACCTGGTTAGGAGACTGGTAAGGGCGGGAGCCTCCGTGACCGTGATCGACGCCGCCTTTCCCGACCAGGGAGCCAACCTGTTCAACCTCAAGGGCGTGCTCGAGGAGGTAGTGCTGGTAATCGCGGACATCGGCGATCTGGAAGAAGTTTCTAATTACCTGGTAGACCAGGAGATAATCTTCAACCTCGCCTCCTCCACCAGTCATATAGGCTCCATGCAGAACCCCTTTAAGGACCTGGAGAGGAATTGCTCCAGCCAACTCCGCTTCCTGGGGGCCGTCCGCGAGCTGAGTCCAGGAGCCCGCGTGATATACACCGGTTCCCGCAGCCAGTACGGCACCCCTCTCTATCAGCCGGTGGACGAGGACCACCCCACCAAGCCGTTGGACATCAACGGTATCCACAAGTGCACGGTGGAAGAGTACCATAGGCTCTACCACCAGCTCTCCCACATACGCTTCACTTCCCTCCGCCTCACCAACGTCTTCGGTCCTCGCCACCAGATGCTACATGACGGGCATGGCTTCCTCAACTGGTTCATACGGAAGGCCCTGGCTGGCGAGGAGTTACAGGTGTTCGGCGACGGAAGCCAGGAGAGGGATTTCCTTTACGTGGAAGACGCCGTGGACGCCATCCTCTTGGCGGGCGCCACCGGTGAATGCGAGGGACGCGTCTTCAACGTGGCCTCTGAAGTCCCGGTCTCTGTGGCCGAGGCGGCCAGGGCGGTGGCGGAGATGGCCGGGGTTGGCTGGAGGTGTGTGGCTTATCCTAAGGATAGGCTTTCCATCGAGCCCGGAAGCGTGCGACTTTCCTCCAGGAGATTCAGGGAGGCGACGGGCTGGTCCCCGCGCCACACCTTCTTAGAGGGCCTGGAAAGGACCTTGGACTTTTACGGTCGTCACGGTCACCACTACTTTCATCCCGCCAAGGGTAGGATCTTCCTGGAAAGGAAGCTGGACTGAGCAGACCCGGGGAGTAGCTGGGGTGACCTTCCCGCCGATGGCCTCGGAAAGGGAAACTGCCTTCCCCCGGGAACCCGGGCGAAAAGGGCATGGAGGAGTTTGACCACATGCGAGGCACGGAACCCGTACCCTTTTTGGATCTCGCCAGGCAGGCCCGCGAGCTGGAGGAGCCACTACGGGAAGCTTTTACCAGGGTCCTGGTCAGGGGGAACTATATCCTGGGGGAAGAGGTGGAGGCCTTCGAGAGGGAGTTCGCGGCCTTCTGCGGGGCAGCACGGGCAGTGGGAGTGGCCTCGGGCACCGATGCACTGACCCTCGCCTTAAAGGCGTTAGGGGTGGGGCCGGGAAAGGAAGTCATCCTTCCCGCCTTCTCCGCTCCCCCCACTGCCGTGGCTGTGGCCCTCACCGGAGCCCGGCTCGTCTTCGCCGACGTGGACCCGGCCACGGGCAACATAGACCCCGGTGAAGTGGAGGGAAAGATCTGTGAGCGCACAACCGCCTTGGTGGTGGTCCACCTGTACGGGAGGATGGCGGACATGCCAGCCCTGCTGGAGATCGCCGGCAGACACGGAGTGCCCGTGGTGGAGGACTGTGCCCAAGCCCACGGCGCCTCACTTCAGGGCAGGGGTGCCGGTACCTGGGGGGTGGCGGGTTGCTTCAGCTTCTATCCCACCAAGAACCTGGGGGCCCTGGGAGACGCGGGCATGGTGATCACCGATGACACGGACCTGGCTGAAAGGATCAAATCCCTAAGGGATTACGGCCGCGAGGAAAGGGATACCCTTCGCCTGGTGGGCCACAACAGCAGGTTGGACGAGCTCCAAGCGGCCTTCCTCAGGGTCAAGCTCCGGTACCTACCGGAATGGAACCGGCGTCGCCGGGAGATCGCATCCTTTTACCGGGAAAGGTTGGAGGGATTGCCTCTGGGCCTCCCGGAATTCGACACCCACGACCATTCCCTCCACCTTTTCGTGGTGGACACTTCCCGCAGGGACGAGCTCCGGGAACATCTCCGACGGTTAGGCATCCAGACGGTGGTCCACTATCCCGTCCCCCTCCACCTTCAACCGCCCTTCCTCGATGGCTCCCAAACCTGCCCCGCAGCGGAGGGCAAGGCCCTCCGGGTACTTTCCCTCCCCCTGTACCCCCAGATGAGAGACGGAGAGGTGGAGAGGACAGCCGAGGCGGTGGCCGGGTTCTTCCAGGGCGGTGAAGCCTGAAGGGGCACTTCGCGCGAGATCGGCAAGGCCAGGATCCTGAGGAAGGACTCAAGGTATACTTGGATACTTTCACATCGCTACCCCGTGAAACCAAGGATAATGGCTCCCGGGCGTCATTCAGTATTATCGGTCCAAGCTCCACCGGATAAGTCAAAAATAACCGGAGGTGTTTTCGCATCTTATCCCTTTTTCACAATCGGGAAGATCGTCGCGCTTCCTCACGAGACGAGGCAAAAGGGGTAAAAAGTGGTGCCCGGGGCGGGATTCGAACCCGCACGGGAATCCCCGAGGGATTTTAAGTCCCTTGCGTCTACCGGTTCCGCCACCCGGGCACCGTTGCGGCAGAAATCCCCTGCTTTCGCCGGTCACCTTTGCCTTCGCCGGGTCCCATGTTACCACCATTCAGGAGGGGGGCTCAACGAAAGGTTCCGCTATCAGGCGCGGGAATCGCCATGGATCACGATTTGGG
>JAPWVA010000130.1 GCA_028275245.1 Actinomycetota bacterium | reverse complement strand
GCTTGCTGGATGCCACCGGTCTCGCCTTTATAGCCTTCACCCCCGACCGGCGCATCACCGCGTTCAACGGGATGGCCGAGGAGGTCTTGGGCGTGAGCCGGGAGGTGGCCATCGGGTCGCTGCTGGAGGAGGTGTGGCCCGGGGATAAAGGGGTGCTGGCCGAGGCGATCGAGGCCGCCTCCGAGGGCGAGGTGGTTACCTTCATCCTAACCCTTCCGGGAAAGGCGGATGGACGGGAGGCCACTTACCAGTGCACGGCGAGGAAGGTGGAGGGAGGAGAGTCCAGGGCGCCCGAGACGGTGATCCTGATGAATCCCTGGGCTGGTGAGGGCGAATGGCACGGGAAAGAGGCTCCTTCCGCGGAGGGGTGGTGGGGGGAAAGGTTCTATTCCCGCTGCCTGGAGAACATTCTCCGGGGAGGCGACGAGGCGACCTTCCTCGCCGACTCGCTCCGGGTGTTCGAGGAAGAGGGCTTGGCGGAGGCGGGCGTCGTCTTCCTGGTGGCGGAGGGCTCGCTACGGGAAGTGGCCGCTTACGGCCTCGACCTGCGGGAGCGAGAGAAGCTCGCCGGGCTTCAGTTGAGGGAGGGGGCCGTCAACTTGTGGACTTTCTCCCCTTATTTGGAGATCACCTTCCGGGCGGGGATCCCGCGGCGGGGATGGGACGAGGCCCTGACCATGTTTGAGGAGCCGGGGTGCCTCTCCTGGCTGGCCGGAGAGAGGAGGTGGAAGAGGCTGGCCGTCTTTCCCGTAGGCCGGAAGGAAGCAGGCGCCATCCTCATCTTCGGTGAGCCCCGGATTGACCCCAAGGGATTTTTGCCCATGGTGAAGGCCCTGGAGGGTGCTGGGACAAGGGCGGAAGCCCTGCGGGGGAAGGAGAAGGATGGGCGTCGCCCGAGGCTGCGGGGCGAACAAGGGCCTGGGGTCCGGGTTACCCGGCCGGAGCAGGAAAGGCCAGCCCGGGAGCCCCACGGCCTCACCCTCCTTCAAACCGGGGGAGAAAGGAGTGCCCCTGGTGGAGGCACTTCCCAGGAACACCCTAGGCCATCTCCCGGAGCCTGCAGGCACGAGGAGTTGCTGTCGAAGGCCAGGGAGGCCAAGGGGGAGGAATCGGTGGAGGGGTTGCCCCTCTGGAAAGGGGATTCGCCTTCGCGTTCCACCAACTCCCTGGACCTGGATGATTTTTCCAAGCGTATAAGAAAAAGATTGCAGGACCACTACGGCCCCGCGGTCCTGTTCGAGATAGAGGAAGACCTTCCCCACGTCTACCTTGACGGTAAGGTATTGGAGGAACTGGTCCTGGGCCTGGTGGAGGACGCGGTGGAGGCCTCGCCCCCCGGGAGGCCGGTGGTTCTCGGCATGGAGAGATGGGGGGACGAGGTGCTATTGCGGGTGGAGGACCAGGGGGCGTGCATCGGTTCCACGACTGGGGAAGAAAACGGATTCGGGACGCCGGCGCCCCGCCCGGAAGACACGGGCGGCCCCGCGACTCTCCGGCCTGGGAGCAGGGAGACCAGGCTCAGGCTCTACGGGGAGATGGCCAAGAAGATCAGGGGCTCGCTCACCTGGAAAAGCAACCCTGGAGAGGGAAACGTGGTCTACCTTCGCATAGGGATCATCCCCTTCCTGGGCAGGGCGGAGGCATGAGGGGGATGTCCCACAGCCTTGAATCGAACCCTTGATCGGGAGCGCTATCGCTGAATTTACCTCCCTAGCTTGCCCTATCCCTGTCCTAGCTCACCGTGGCATGCTTTCCGCGAGACCACCGTCAGGGCGCCCAGGCCCTGGGACCTTGCCGCCAGTAATCCCGATGGTAATCGGGAGGGGATAGGTGCTCTGCGCGGCAGGTTTTTTCCTGTAGTCCCGCTGCCGGTAGTGTGGAAAAACCCCGGGAGTTGACGGGCATGTATCTGCAGAATAAGATAAGACTGACCAGTAGGTCTAATTCTTGCGGAGATGAGGAAAAGTCTGGGTTTGAGGCGCAATCTGGCCAAGGACGAGAGGGAGAGGGCTTTCAAGGAAGCTGCCCTTAAGGTCTTTTCCGCCAAGGGCTACCACCGGGCCACCATGTCGGAGATAGCCCTGGAGGCGGGATTCGGCAAGGGTACCCTATACTGGTACTGGAAGTCCAAGGAAGATCTTTATTTCTCCCTCATCGAGGACATGCACCGCGAGTTCCTCCGTCTGGTGGAGGAGGCCGCTGCCGGGGATGAGCCCGCCTTGGAGAAGCTCAAAAAACTGGGCTTGCAGGTGGTGGATCTCTATTACCGGGTACGCGATTACTGCAAGCTCTCCTGGAAGATGAGGGCTGAGGAGCTGGAGACCTTCTCCCCGCAGTACGTGGAGAGGCTCCAGGAGTACGTGGAGAAAACCAAGAGGGCATTGACCTCCATCATGGAGCAAGGGATCCGAGAGGGTGTCTTCCCGCCTCATGACCCATATTACCTGGCGTGCATACTGATGGGCCTGGTGGAGGGCCTAGAGATCCAGTGGCTGGAGGATTCCCGGGCCTTCGACCTTCGCAAGGGAATGCAAATAGTCCTCGATTTCTTCCAGAGGGCCTTCTCCCCGTCCCGGCCGGTAGAAGGGGATCCACCCCATCCCCTTGGGGGATAGGGGGAAGGAGGGAAACGGGCTCGGTCGATGGAGCGGAAAGGCATTTCGACGATAAGGAGGTGGAGACATGAAGACCTTGGCCGTGCTGGGAGGATGCGGCGCTGTGGGCGGTACCGCCGTGAGGATCCTGGCCTCCAGCCGTTACTTCGACCGCATTTATATCGCGGACCGGGAGGTGGAGGCGGCGGCCCGGATGGCGGATGAGCTGGGCAGGGAGCGCTTCGAACCTTACGCCCTGGATGCCGAGGATCCCTCCAACGTCCGGGAGATCATGAGCCGGGCGGACCTGGTCCTCAACTGCGTGGGACCCTTTTACCACTATGGGCCGAGACTGTTGCGGGCGGCCATAGAGGTGGGGGTGAACTACGTGGACATCTGCGACGACATGGACGCCACCATCGAGATGCTGGACATGGACGGCGCCGCCCGCGAAAAGGGCATATCGGCCCTGGTGGGCATGGGAAGCTCTCCCGGTATGGCCAACCTCCTGGTACGTTTTTGCGCCGAGCAGATGCTGGACCAGGTGGAGTCGGTGGACATCTATCACGCCCACGGGGGCGAGCCGGTGGAGGGGCCCGCGGTGATCAAGCACCGTTTCCATTCCATGGAGATAGACATACCCGTTTTCCTGGACGGAGAGTTCAAGACAGTGCGCCTCTTCGAGGAAAGCGGTAAGGCCCTGGAGGAGGAGACGGAGTTCAAGAACATAGGGACCTACCCGGTATATGCCTATCCCCATCCGGAGACCATCACTCTGCCCAAGTACCTCAAAGGCGTGAAGAGGGTCACCAACCTGGGCCTGGTCCTTCCCGTTTCCTATGCCGAGCTGATCAAGAGCATGGTGAGGCTAGGACTCACCTCCGACGAGCCCCTGGAGGTGCAAGGGCAGAAGGTGGTACCCCGGGAGTTCGCGGTGGCCTTCGTCATCTCCCGCCGGGAACAGCTGCTCAGGGAAGCGGGCATCACCGAGCCCATGGGCTGCCTGAAGATCGTGGTCAAAGGGCTGAAGGAAGGGGAGCCCCACACCTACGTCTTCTCCATGACCTCCAAGGGAATGGGCATGGGTGAGGGCACCGGGATTCCCGCCGCCCTGGGTGCCATAGCCATGGGCGAGGGGTTGATCACCGAAAAAGGGGTATTCCCGCCCGAGGCGGCCGTGGACCCCATGGACCTCATAAAGCTGGCCGGGGAGGTAATCCGTTCCTCGGGCAAGGGGGACTCCGTCCCCATCTACGTCGACCACATCGACAAGGACGGGAAGGTGGAGTCCCTGGACCTCAAGTTCTAAGGAAGTGAAGGGGAGCAGGGAGGGGTGCCATGGAGAAAGGGGAACTGATCCTCAGCTACGACGTGGGCACCGGGGGGACCAAGGCCGCCTTGGTCAACCTGGCCGGGGAGGTGGTGGCCGCAGATTTCCAGCCCTATCCCCTGTCCCATCCCCGGCCCCACTGGGCGGAGCAGGACCCAGGGGATTGGTGGCGGGCCATATGCGCCGCCACCCGCCGGGTCCTGGCCCAGGCGGGCGTGGAGCCAGGGAAGGTGGCCGGAATGGGCTTCGCCGGGCAGATGCTGGGGGTGGTGGCGGTGGACGCGGGAGGAGCGCCCCTGCGGCCTGCCATCATCTGGATGGACAGCCGGGCGGAGGACCAGGCCAGGCGACTGGTGAGGAAGATAGGCGGTCCCCGGGTGGCCATGCTTCTGGCCGGGGCGGTCCCCTCCGGCAAGGACGTGGTCTGTAAGCTCCAATGGATCCGGGAGGAGGAACCCCAGGTCTTCCGGGATACCTGCAAGTTCCTGGATGTCACCGGTTACCTGGTTTGCCGGGCCACCGGGAGGATGGCCATGGACCACACCGCCGGCGGGGTCACCGGCTTGCTCAACTCCAAGACCCGGAGCTGGTCCCGGATGTTCGCGGGTATCCTGGGAATCCCCCTGGAGAAGCTCCCTGAGCTCAAAGCCTGTACCGAGGTGGTAGGGCCCCTCCGGGAAGAGGCTGCCTCCGAGATGGGACTGGTGCCGGGCATCCCGGTGATCGCGGGCATGGGGGACGTGCCGGCGGCTGCCACTGGCTCGGGAGCCCTGGAGGATGGCGACGGCCACTATTACCTGGGCACGTCGGGCTGGCTCTGCATCAGCGTGAGCCGGCCGGTG
>JAPWVA010000129.1 GCA_028275245.1 Actinomycetota bacterium | reverse complement strand
TGAGGCGAAGAGGCAGAAGTAGGCCCCTATCCCGTCCACCGCGAGCAAGCCCCGGTAGTCACCGCCCACCCTCATGATGCGCAGGTCGAAGTAAACCGGCCCCGAGCTCAGCACCCGCCGGACCATGATCACCGAAAGGACAAGAGCCAGGCCGGTGGACAACACGGCCGAGATATTCCTCGCCCGTGGCCTCTCGTCCCCGAATCGGAGGACGGCGAAAGCGCCCACCACCGGTGCCGCCAGCATCAGGGCGGGAAAGGGAGAGAAGGCGGTGATCATGACCTTCTCCGTGGCCAAACCCTCACACCTCCCGGGAAAGCCCTTGTGGAAACGTCGTCAATGGCCACTCCTTTCGCCCGGACCACGGCAACCTGCCATCACTCACGGGAATACCAAGTTCACCACCCGGCTGGCCAGGGAATAAGGGAACCCGGGCACCGTCACCCAGATTCCCACCACCAACACCAATAAGGCTAAAAGCACCACCGGTACCATCATCAGGCGGTCGTTCTCGGCGGAGAAGTCCAGCTTGGGATGGTGGGCACCCTCCTCGTCCCCCTCCCAGCGGAAGAAGGCGGTGTAGATGATGGGCAAGAAGTAAGCTGCGTTGAGCAGGGAGCTCACCAGGAGGATCACCACGTACACGGGAAGGCCCGCCTGCATGGCCCCGCTTCCCAGCAGCCACTTGGAGATGAAGCCCACCGACGGGGGCGTGCCCATCATGGCCAGGGCGCAGACGGAGAAGCATATCATGGTCACCGGGAGCTGGTATCCGATCCCTCTCATCTCGCTGATGTTCTTCTTGCCCGTCTTCACCAGGATCACACCGGCACAAAGGAACAGGCAGGCCTTCATGAGGGCGTGATGGGCCAGGTGCATGACCCCGCCCAGGGCCCCGTCCCGGCTCACCATGGCCAGCCCCAGGATGATGTAGGATACCTGCCCTATGCTTGAGTAGGCCAACCTCCTCTTCAGATTGTCCTGGGTCAGGGCAAACACCGAGGCCATCACTATGGTGATGCAGGCGAAGACGGCTACAACCCAGTGAACTCCCAGCTCCTTCATCAACCCGATCCCGAACAGGTTGAAGATGACCCTCATTATCCCGAAAGCGCCTGCCTTGAGGATGACGCCGGAGAGCAGGGCGCTGGCCGGGGAGGGTGCGGCGGGGTGGGCATCGGGCACCCACCCGTGCAGAGGCATGATGGCAGCCTTCACGCCGAAGCCGGCGATGTAGGTGAAGAATATGGTGAGGAGTGCGGCCCGGCTGGCGGTCTCCAGGCTGAGGAGGCCCCACTTCTCGAAATTGAGCACCCCTCCGCCCCAGAAGTAGTTGGCGATGATGGCGAAGAAGAGCACCGTACCCGCGGCGATGGCATACACTAGGTACTTGTAGCCGGCCCGGCGGGCCATGGTCGTCTCCTCGTGGATGATGAGGGGGTAGGAGCCGAAGGTCATCATCTCGTAGAAGATGAAATAGGTGAACATGTTACGGGAGAAGGCGCAACCGATGAGGAAGGAGCCGCACAAGGCCAGGAAGGCGAAAAAGCGATTATGTTTGTGGTCTATGTAGCTGATGGAATAAAGGGTGGCCAGCATCCACATGAAGGCCAGCACCAGGGCGAAGTAGTAACCGAGGGTGTCCACGTAGAGGCTGATCTCCAGACCCTCCACGATGGAGGCCAGCTTGAAGTAATACGTCTTCCCGTCCAGCACCCCTGGAAGCATCAATATAACCACCAGGAAGGTGAGCGCCGAGCCAGCGAAACACAGCCATAAACGCAGCCGGGGCGCCTTTCTGGGCATGAGCAGGATGGCCAACAGGCTGATCCAGGGAAGCAACACGGGAAACAGAGGGACTACCGATTTCGTGGCTCCTTCCGGCATTCCTTACCCCCTTCCGTCTCCTTGTCTCACCGTCCTCTCCATCTGGCCCGTGACCCGTCAGGCCAGTAGGCTCGCTGCGGCCTTGAGCAGCGAGTCCAGGAAAAGATAGGAAAACACCCCGAAGAACAGGGTGGCCAGGGAGAGGGCCCAGGTGGGCGCCAGCATCCCCGCGGGTGCGTCCATGACCTGGTCTCGCCAGGCACCCTCCTCCCCGGGCTGGAAGAACATGTAGTAGATGATTCGGAAACAGTAGACCGCCGCCAGGATGGCCCCGATGAGCAACACCACCGCGTAGGGGACCCGGTCTGCTTTCACGTTCCCGTATACCAAATACCACTTGCTGATGAAACCTGCGGACGGGGGGAGACCGATCACAGACCAGGCAGCCAGGGCGAAGGCGAAACAGGTCCAGGGCATCTCACGCCAGGCCCCCTTGAGCTGGTCGATCCGGCGGTATCCCTTGCGGTAGATGAAGTTGCCGGCGCACAGGAACAGACAGGCCTTGGCTATCCCATGGTCCAGCACGTGGTATACGGCCCCGGTCAGGCCCTCCGGATTGAGGGCGGTGAAGCCCAAGACTATGTATCCCATGTGGCTTATGGTCGAATAGGCGATCATCATCTTGAAATCTCGCTGGTAGATGGCCATGATGCCCCCGAAGAGCACCGCCGCCGCCCCGGCCGCCGCCAGGGCGTCCAGGGTGGTACCCACTACCCCCCAGGAATGAACGGTGAAGACGGAGAAGGCGATGCGGGCGATGGCGAAAGCGGAGACAGCCACCACCAGTCCCGAGAGCATGGCGCTCATAGGGGAGGGAGCTATGGAATGGGCGTCGGGTAACCATAGGTGTAGTGGGAAGATGGCCGCCTTCACCATGAAGGCCAGCACCAGGACGGCGAAGGAGGCGATGAGCACCTCCCGGTAGCCCGTCTCCCCCACACGGGCCGCCAAATCGGCCATGTTCAGGGTCCCAGTGGCGGAATAGAGCAGTCCAATGCCCAGAAGCACCATTATGGAGCTGGGGGCTCCCATGAGGAGGTACTTGAAGGCGGCCCGCACCGCGTTGCGATTCCCAGTCACCGCCACCAGGGCATAGGAGGATATGGCCAAGATCTCCATAAAAACGAAGAGGTTGAAGATGTCTCCTGTGACCACGAAACCCATCATGGAGGCGGAAAGCAACAGGAATAGCACATAGTAGGCGGTGATCTTCCCCCCCTCCACCTCCCGGATGATGTAGAGCCGGGAATAAAGCAGGGCCAGAAGGCTTATCCCACAAACCACCATCATCAGGAAATAACCGGCGAAATCCACCTTGAGCTCTATTCCGAAGGGAGGCTCCCACCCCCCCAGCCGATAACCCACGCATCCGTCGGGAGGTATCCTTCCCGCCAGTAAAAGTCCCAGTACCCCGGAAACGACCAGGAAAAGGGCGGACACCCAAGGCACTGCCTCCCGTCGGAGGTAGGAGACGAAGGGCATGAGCGCCGCCCCCAGCATAGGGAGGGTGATCATCATTATGGGCAGATGCTTGAAAGCCCCGCTCAACCCGCCTCCTCCTCTTCCTCCCGGAAAAGCCTGCTCACGTCCAGCGTCCCGAACTGGCGGTAGAGGAGGATGACCAGGGAGAGGGCCAGGGCGGTCACGCTCACCGCCACCACGATCCCGGTGAGGATGAGCGCCTGGGGAAGGGGGTTCACCATGCGGGAAGGATCCGCGCCCGGACCATGTATGGGCGCGATCCCCCCCTTCCGGTAGCCGATGGAAACCAGGAAGAGGAACACGGAGGTCTCCATGACGTTTAGGCCGATGATCTTCTTGATGATGTTGCGACGCATGATGACCGTGTAAAGCCCTATGCAAAAGAGGACCATGGCCACGGCGTAATGGAAGTTATGCCAGAGGTTCATCGGCACCCTCCTCCCTCACCATGGCGAAGAGTATGGAGATCAGGACCATGGCTCCTCCCAGGCCTATCCCCACCTCCACCAGCACCGTGAGCCAGGTGACCAGAGCGGGGTGCAGGCCCTCCGAGACCCTGGGCCATGCGTAGGTAAGGAAATTCCCTCCCCCAAAGAATCCCAGGACGCCCACCAGGAAGAAGGTGATCACCGCCGATCCCTCCAGGGGAGAGCGGAAACGCTGGGGTACCTTCACCGAGGAGAGGTGCAACCCGTAGATGGTGGTGAAGATGATCATGCTGGCCCCTATCACCGCGCCCCCCTGGAAACCCCCGCCCGGACTGGTCTCGCCGTGAAATATGGTGTAGAGGGAAAAGAGCAGGATAAAGGGTACCACCAAGGCCACCATGGTCCTCACGATGACGCTGGAGGGGAGCCCGGAGAGCTCGACGTAATCCCTGATGCGGCCCCTCCTCTCCCTCCCCAGCACGGCCAGCACCGCCGCCAGGGCGCAGTAGATCACCGTCACCTCCCCCATGGTGTCGAATCCCCGGTAGTTGAGGATGATCCCGGTGACCACGTTGGGGGTGTGCGTCTCATCCTCGGCCTTCTCCAGGTATCTGGGCACCACCCGGGTGGCAGTGGGGTTGTCCGGCTCCCCCATGGGAGGCATGCGGGAGACCACATAGAGCAACAGCAGGGCCAGGGCGCCGATGAAGAGCAGGGAGACCAGTCGCTTCACTCCTCCTCCCTCCTGTGCGTCCGGAAGATGGCCACCACGAACAGGACCGTGGTGACACCCGCCCCCACCGCCGCTTCCGTGAGGGCCAAGTCCGGGGCCTGCAACCTCTGCCACGTCAAGGCCATGATCAGGCTGTATACGGAGAAGACGATGACCGCGGCCAGCAGGTCCCGGGCGGAGACGGCCAGGAGGGCCGTCACCACGAGCAGGGCCAGGAGCAACACGTTCAGGGTCACATCCCAGGAAGAGCCCATCAT
>JAPWVA010000263.1 GCA_028275245.1 Actinomycetota bacterium | reverse complement strand
TGAGGGAATCGATTTTTATCCTGATGGAGAAACCCCGCCCCCCACTCTGGGAAGGCCGGGAGGGCAAGAGATCCTCCCGACGATGGTCCAGAGTGACGTTTTGTTGCCTCCTGATCCTCGCTTTGGTCTTGGGATGTCTTCCCCCTCCCGCCCTTACCGCTGGGAACCACCCCTCAAACCCTTCTCCCGATGACGGCAGGACCCGGGCGGAAGCATCTCCGGGGGAGCTCCTGGTAAGCGGATCGCGGCTGATAGTCAAGTTCCGGAAGGGGGTCGATCTCCTCTCCATGGGGGCCGCACTCTACCGCCCGGGGATCGAGGCCTTGGAGGGGAGCATCCGCACCACCACGCCCTACGGCCCCTACCTCCTGCGCCTGGGGACAGGCGCCTCCCTCGACCGGGTCCTGGACGATATGCGCTCGTTACCGGGCATCGAGTACGCGGAGCCGGATTTAATCTACCGGGCACAATACAGGCCCAACGACCCTCTTTTCCCCGACCAGTGGCACCTGGAGAACACGGGACAGGTGGTCCAGGGGCAGCCGGGCAAGCCCGACGCTGACCTGGACGCCCCCGAGGCCTGGGACCGGGAGGACGGTAGCGGCCGCCCCCCGGTGGTGGCCGTCATCGACACAGGGGTAGACCTGGGTCACCCCGACCTGACGGGTAAGATCTGGATTAACCCGAGGGAGACACCCGGCAACAACCTCGACGACGACGGGAATGGCTACGTGGACGACCACCGGGGATACAACTTCGCCGGCATCTCCCAGCTGGATTACTCGTCCGGCAAGCCGTTGGGTGACGGCGTCAACCAAGCTGTGGCCCAATCCCTGAGAGGGACGGGCTTCACCCTCACCCACGTGGGGGTGGCCCTCTCCCGCCGCGGGAATCCCTCCCAGCCGGTCACGGTCTCCGTCAGGTCCTCACTGTACGGACCGGACCTGGGCTCATGGTCCGTCCCCGCCGGGAGCCTACCCGCCTATCCCTCCGCCGCCTGGGTCTACGGAAGGCTTTCATCACCGGTAAGCGCTCCCGATGGCGCCACCCTCTACCTGGTGGTGCGGACGGAGCAATCCTCCAACACAGATCATTTCTACCTCCTGGACTCATCAAACCAGTACCCGGAGGGGGATGAATACCTGCTTTCGGGAGGAGTTTGGAGCGCCTGCACCGAAAATGACCTGTTCTTCAACACCAACGATAACCCTGTGCCGAGGGACGACCACGGACATGGGACCCACTGCGCCGGCATAATCGGTGCCGCTGCCGACAACGGCACCGGGGTGGCCGGGGTCTGTCCGGGCTCCCGCCTGATGATCCTGCGCGCCGGCAATTGCAACGGGTACTTCACCTCCTCCGCCGTAGCCCGGGCCATTTATTACGCCGCCGATAATGGGGCCCGGGTAATCAGCATGAGCTTCGGCGGCACCTCGACCAACCAGACCATGGCCGAGGCGGTGGCCTACGCCCGATCCCGGGGCTTATTACTCTTCGCCGCCGCCGGGAACAGCGGCGACGCCACCCTGCATTACCCCGCCGGCTACGAGGGGGTCATCGGGGTGGGGGCCACCGACAACCAGGACCGGGTGGCGAGCTTCTCCACCCACAACGCCAGCGTTGACCTGGGAGCTCCTGGGGTATCGGTCCTCTCCACCATGCCTACCTACGCCTGTTACTTGAGCCTGAGGGGATACCCTTCCGGCTACTCCTACATGAGCGGCACCTCCATGGCCTGCCCTGCCGCCGCTGCCGCGGGAGCCCTCCTGGTCGCCAACCGCCCCGACCTCGGCCCGGAGGAATGGGAATCCGCCCTCATCCAGGGGGCCGAGGACCTAGGCACCCCGGGGAGGGACGATTACTACGGCCACGGCCGGGTGAACGCCTCCAGGTCGCTGGAAGCCCTCCCCTGTAGCCTGTTGGTGAGGGCGGTGGTGGCCCAAGGCCAGGGTACGGTTTCACCAGAGGAGCAGCGGGTGACGCGAGGCGGAACGGCCCAGGTGGAGGCCAGGCCCGCTGAGGGATATTTCCTAGAAAAGATCGTGGACAACGGCGTGGCCATGAGTCCGGTATCGCCCTATCGTATCCAGCCGGTGAACGAGGACCATCTGGTGGAGTTCTATTTCGCGCGCATCTCATACGCGGTGAGGGCTCGGGCCGATAACGATGGAGGTACCGTGACGCCCGAATTCCAGAGGGTCTACCATGGTGACCGGGCCGAGGTGAGGATTGAGGCAAGGCAGGGCTACCGGTTGGCCTCCCTCACCGACAATGGGCGCCCGGTCTCGCCCACTTCACCTTACGTGATAGAGCGGGTCACCGAGAACCACGAGGTGGTGGCCTGGTTCGAGAAGATACCTGGGGAGCCTTCCCAGGAGCGGACACCGTACCTCTACTACCTGGCGGAGGGTTACACAGGGGAGGGGTTCCATGAGTTCATCTGCCTGGGGAACCCACAAGCGCAGCTCGCCGAGGCGAAAATCACCTTTTTTGCCTCCGGAAAAACCCTCATCCGCCTTTACCGGGTTGAGGGCATGCACCGGATGACCGTGGACGTGAACCGGGAGCTCGGCACCGGCTGCGAAGTATCGGCCGTCATCGAGTCCGACCTACCCCTGGTGGTTGAAAGGCCGGTTTATTTCAACTATCGGGGCACCATCACCGGCGGCCACTGCGGAGTGGCAGCCCGGAGCGCCACGGGGACCTGGTACTTCGCTGAGGGATACACCGGTGCGGGATTCGAGACCTACCTCTGCGTGCTAAACCCGACACAGCGGGAGGCCCGCCTCACCTTGCGCTTCCAAACCCAGGAGGAGGGAGAGAAGGTCTTTTCCGGCCCCTCTTTCGGGGTGCCCCCGATGAGC
>JAPWVA010000128.1 GCA_028275245.1 Actinomycetota bacterium | reverse complement strand
TCTCCGTGGACTGGAACCTGAGGGAAAAGGCTAGGCTCTTCTTGCCCTCTCCCAGCCTCTCACTGCGATAAAGGTCGAATAGGCGCACCTCGCGCAATTCCTCTCCTCCCGCCCTGCGTATTTCCTCCAGAACGCTCCCCACCTTCACCCTTTCGTCCACTATCACCGCCAGGTCCATGAGGGCGGCAGGATAGCGGGGGATCTCTTGGTAGGGTACCACCTCCGGCACCGCATCCAGCAACGGCTTCAGCTTGAGCTCGCACAGCTGGACTTCGCTTGGAAGCTCCAATCTACCGGCCACGATGGGATGAAGGGTGCCCATGATACCCACCTCCAGGCCGCCCAGCTGTACTCGGCAGGAAGTAGCGGGGCGGAGGAAGGGCACATCCTTTTCCCCGAGTACCGGTTCCCCTAGCCCCAGCTCATGGAACAGTGCCTCCACCAGGCCCTTGAGGGTGAAAAAGTCCGCCCTCTCCTCCTCTCTCCTCCATCCCTTCCGACGCCAAAATCCGTGCAATAGTATGGCCAGCCTTTCCTCCTCGAGCGGCTGTTTTTCCCCTTCCTGGGGAATGAAAACCCTTCCTATCTCGAAGAGAAACACGTCTTCCATGTCTCGGTTCAGATTATGGCGAAGCGAGGAAAGCAAACCGGGTAGGAGGGAAAGGCGTAATTCCGAGTATTCCTCGCTTATGGGATTTCTCAGCTTTATTGGTGGTCCCCCGAGATAAGCACCCCCCGGGTCTAGGATTTCCCTCCACTCCACCCCCACGAAGGAGTAGTTGATGGCTTCCCTCAATCCCTTCCCCGAGAGGGCTCGCCTCATCCTCCGGCGGACCACTTGCCCAGGGGTAAGGCGGCCGATATTATGGGAGGTTCTGGGCAAGGTGGAAGGGATGCGGGAGTAACGGTATATCCTGGCGATCTCCTCCACCAGGTCTATCTCCCTCTCCAGGTCGAAGCGGAAGGTGGGGACCTCCACACGGAGACGGTCGTCTTCCCTTTCCACCACGAGCTGGAGGGAGGATAAGATGGTGGCCATCTGCTCGTCCTGAACCTCTGCGCCCAGGATCTTCCTGGCCCTATCGGGCCGGAGGTATACCCTCCTGGGCTCGAATTCCCGGGCCCTGGCGTCCACCCTCCCGCGGAGGACCCTTCCCCCCGCCAACTTGGCCATCAGGTAGGCCGCACGGTCGGCGGCGGTGCCGCAACTGGCGGGGTCCACGCCCCTCTCGAAACGGTAGGAGGCCTCGGTGGAAAGGCCGAGCCTGCGAGAGGTCCTCATGATGGCCCTGGGGTCAAAGTGGGCCGATTCTAAAAGGATCCTGCGGGTATCCTCCCTCACCTCCGTGTTTTCCCCTCCCATCACTCCCGCCAGGGCTATGGGGCCCGAGAGATCGCATATGAGGAGGTCATCGCCCTCCAGCTCCCTCTCAACCCCGTCCAGGGTCATCATCCTCTCGCCTGGTCTTGCCCTCCTCACCACGACTTGCGCCCCACGAACCAGGTGATAGTCAAAGGCATGGAGGGGCTGGCCCATCTCCAGCATCACGTAGTTGGTAATGTCCACCACGTTGTTGATGGGCCTTATCCCGCAGGCGGACAACCTTCTCCGCATCCACCAGGGGGAGGGGCCTATGATGACGCCGTCGATCACACGGGCCACGTATCGGGGGCACAGGTCGGGATCGGCCAGGGTTATCCTCACCGCCCTCTCAGCGGGCTCGTCCACCTCTTCCAGGGAGAAATACGGGTGCTGAAAACGGGAGCCGGTGATGGCAGCTATCTCCCGGGCCATGCCCATTACCGACAGGCAGTCGGGGCGGTTGGGAGTGATCTCCAGGTCCAGTACCACATCAGGAAATCCAAGACATCTCTGGAGGTCATCCCCGGGGGAAACATCGCCATCCAGCTCCATGATGCCCTGGTGGTCATCGGAAAGGCCCAGCTCCCTCTCCGAGAGGAGCATACCCTCGGAGGTCACACCCCGCAGGGTTCGAGCCTCCACCCTCTTTCCCCCGGGAAGAACCGAGCCAGGAGGAGCGAATGGTGCCTTCATGCCCACTCGCACGTTGGGGGCACCGGTGACCAGCTTCCATCTCTTTCCTCCGGTGTCCACGGTGCAAAGGAGCAGGTGATCGGCATAGGGGTGAGGAGACACTTCCACCACCTGGGCCACCAAGAGGCCACGGGCTTCCTCTCCCCGGACCTCAACCCCTTCCACCGAGGTGCCGGTATTGATGAGCAGGTCCACCAGCTCGTCCACGCTTAGGGATATGTCCACGAACTCACGAAGCCATTCCCACGAGACCTTCAATTCTCCACCTCCAGGGCATGATATAGAGCTTCATATAGAGCTTCACCGTTACTGGTATCCCTCCAAGGCCACTGTTGAGGCAGGTTGATCGTTTCAATTTTTCCGCCGACAGCCCCGGCACTTCCCCGCCCCAAGACCGGACCCAATCCCCTTTCCAAGCCTTTCCTGGCCCGAGGACCAGGGCCTTTCGCTTCATCACGCCTCAAAACTGAGCAAGGAAACGTACGTCGTTCTCGTAAAACAACCTTATATCGGGGATGCCGTACTTCAGCATAGCGATCCTTTCCACCCCCATCCCAAAGGCGAAACCGGTGACCTCCTCCGGATCGTATCCCACGTTGCGGAAAACGTTGGGGTCCACCATGCCCGCGCCCATGATCTCCAGCCATCCACTGCCCTTGCACAGACGACATCCCTTACCACGGCACATGATGCAGGAGACATCCACCTCGGCACTGGGCTCGGTGAAGGGAAAAAAGTGAGGACGGAAACGGACCTCCCTTTCCTCACCGAACATCCTCCTGGTGAAATATTCCAATGTGCCCTTGAGGTCACTGAAGGATATGTCCTCATCCACAGCCAACCCCTCCACTTGGTGCATCATGATGGAATGGGTGGCATCGGGGACGTCATGGCGGTAGGCCTTACCGGGGGCGATTACGTAGAGGGGGGGCCGGGTGGATTCCATCACCCTGATCTGGACGGGCGAGGTGTGGGTACGCAGGAGCAGGTCGGGATAGTCCCCATAAGGGGAGATCAGGTAAAAGGTATCCTGTAGTGACTTGGAGGGGTGCCAATCCGGGGTGTTGAGGGCCTCAAAGTTGTAGTAGTCCAACTCCACCTCCGGTCCCTCTACCACCTGGTATCCCATCCCCACGAAGATGTCCTCGATCTCCTCTATGACCCGGGTGATCAGATGAAGACTGCCCCGCGGCACGGGGTCGCCCGGCAGGGTGATGTCCACCCATTCCTCCACCAGGGTTCTGCGCAACTCCATTTCCCTGACATCTGAAAGCCTCCTCGCCACGGTCTTCTCAACGTAGTCCTTGAGTAGGTTTCCCAGCCTACCCACCCTTCTGCGCTCCCCCGGTTCCAAGGTGGGCAGGCGCTTCAGGAGCTCCGTTATCCTGCCCTTCCTGCTCACAAACGCCCTTCTAAGCTCCTCTATCTCCTCCACGCTGGAGGCATGCTCCAGGCCCCTCTCGAAATCCTCCAAGATGGTGGAGAAATCGGGGTCGCCGAGGATCTCCCTCCTCAGCTCCTCGTTCATATCCCTTTCACCTCCAAGCTCAGGTAACCCCGTCTTTTTGCCTCGTAGACAATGAGGGCGGCGGCCACGGAGACGTTTAGGGATTCCGCCCTTCCAAAGATGGGGACCCTGACGTACCCGTCAGCCAGTGCCTCTTCGTCCTCGGTATACCCCCAGGCCTCGTTGCCCACCACCAGCACTGCACGCTCTTCCCACTCCATCTCCCAGTACGACTTGCCCCGGTGCGGGTCCGCCACCAGGAGCGAATAGCCGCGTTCCCTGAGGATGGGCGCTGCCTCTCGGAGATCCACTTCCGGGCAGTGGGGCACGTGGAATATGGAACCGGCGGAGCTGCGCACCGTTTTGGGGTTGTATATGTCCACACTTTCCTTTCCCACCATAACCCCGCCCAAGCCCGCTGCGTCTGCGATCCTCACCAGGTTACCCATGTTCCCGGGATCCCGGACCCGGTGGGCGAAGAGGAGGAGGGAGGGTTCGGGCTTCAGCATCTCCTCCAGGTCAACGTCCATGAAGGGGACCACGGCCAATATCCCGGGCGGGGTCACCGTGGTGGTCACCGATTGCATCGCCTCCTCTGTGAGGAGGAAAACGGGGACCCTCCTGACTTCTATGATATCGGCCAGGATATTCAGTTTCTCCAAGCCCCGACCGGTGCAGGCGACCAGATAAGGGGGATGATCGGATTTGAGGGCTTCCTCCACGCCCTTGAAGCCCTCCACGATGAACTTTCTTTCCCGCCTGCGATAGGTCCTCTTGCGAAGCTGCCGTAGGGCTTTTAGCTTTTCGTTACGGGGGCTGCTTATCTCGCCGGTGACGCGAACCCCATCAGACCCTCGCCTCCTTTCCCCTTTCCCGTGAGGCGAGGGACGCCCGCGCCCTTTCCGCCAGCTGGGCGAAACCCTCGGGGTCGTTCACCGCCATATCCGCCAACACCTTACGGTTAAGCTCTACGCCCGCCAGGTCAAGGCCCCTCATGAACCTGCTGTATGATAGGCCATGGAGACGGGCCGCTGCGTTAATCCTGGTGATCCAAAGCCTCCTGAAATCCCTCTTTCGGGCCCTTCGGTCCCGGTAGGCATATTGGAGGGAGTGTAGCACCTGCTCATGGGCCACGCGGAAATGCCGACTCCTGGCGCCCCTATAACCTTTGGCCAGGGCTAGGATCTTCTTCCTCCTCTTCTTCCTGGCTACCGAGTGCCTGGTCCTGCTCATGATACTTTCTACCTCACTTTCCTGGGCTTTTTCGAACGATTTTACCAGGCTCAGGGTGCATT
>JAPWVA010000127.1 GCA_028275245.1 Actinomycetota bacterium | reverse complement strand
CGCCACATCATCATCTTCCTAGAGAGCGAGAACTTGGAGGAACTTCTCAAGGGCGTGGAGCGCATACTGGGAATCCCCATAGAGAGGATAGTGGTTGACGCCCGCCGCAGGACGGCTGCCGCGTACATGGAGAGGGTGATACCCGAGGGGCTTAAAAGGGCGGTGAGGGAGAAAAAGGTGGAGGTAAAGCCGGTGATAGAGGGCATGACCTCCATAGGCCACGTGCTGGGCTATGGACGGTTCGAGGTGGTGGACTGTCGCTACCAGGGTGACGAGGAGGATTTTCTGCTGGTCCGTGTGGAGAACCCCTACTCGGTGATGCTCGGGAGCGCGGACCCAGTGGCCGCCTTCGAGGCGCTGGTGGGGGAGGAGATGGGGATGGATCATGAGCAGGTGGGCCCCAGCACCTTCTTGGTGCGGGGCTTCAGGAGCCCGCATCCTGAGGAGTTCCGGGAAAGGTTGCGCATGAGGAGGTACGAGTACGGGGAGGGCGATTTCTCTTATGAAAAGTGCCCTTCCTGCGGTGGTCCCGCCTTCCTTTCCCTGTACCGATGGGACCTGGAAAGGGGTATCATAACCCACCGGGAATCGGGAAGGCGGATGGTGTTCTTTGCACCTTCAGTGCTGGAGGCCGTTTTCGGCGAGCTGGAAAGGGAGTTGGGTGAGGAGATCCCAAAAGTGGTGGTGGAAGCCCAGAAGAGGTTCACTGCGGGGGGCTTTTACCGCTTGAAGGGGGAGGAGCCCGCCGCCGACCTCAAATTCCAGCTAGCCCTAAGGGGGATAGGCCTGCTCTCTGAGTTCGAGGAGTCCGAGGAGGGACTTCGCCTGTTCATGCCCAACGCCGCCGTCCCACTCATGGTGGTGGGCCTGGCCCAGGGCCTTTTCGAGTCCCGCCACGAAACGGGGAGCCGGGCTGAGTGGAAAACGGGTGAGAGGGGAGAACTGGAGGTAAGGGTAATCCCCGCCTGACGGGGCTTGCTGAAAGACGAAGGCGTTTGCGAGAGATCGGAATTGGAAGGTCGCGGGGGGATTTAGAAGGGGGTCAAGCTATGCGGAAGGTAGCCACGTATTTCGTGCTGTTCCAGTTTTTCCTTTTCCTTTACTTTCCCTTCCCCGGGGTTGCCAAGGCGAGCCACTCGAAGATGGTTCGCATCCCGGGATCTTTTCCGGAAATAGGGTATGACGCACTGGAACACGGCGAGAAAGAGGCTTCAAGCCCCGTCCTGACCTGGACTCCCAGGGGGCCGGTGGACAGGGAGGGTAGGCTCGTCTGCCTCCGGGGGGTGAACGTGGCGGGAAACGCCAAGCTGCCCCCCTTCATCCCCTTCGAGGACCCGTCGTGGTTCGACCTCCTTTCCTCTTGGGGTTTCGACATGATAAGGCTCACCGTTTTCTGGGAGGCCATCGAGCCAGAAGTGGGGGTTTATGACCGGGCCTACCTGGAGAAGGTGGAGTTCCTGGTGCGCGAGGCGGCGAAAAGGCGTATTTACGTATTGGTGGACATGCACCAGGACCTTTACAGCCGTTTCCTGGGAGGTGACGGTGCCCCATACTGGGCTTTCCCGCCCGAAGTAGGCCCCAGCCACAACAACGGTTTCGGGGGCCAGTTCTGGGGACTTGCCTATTTCCTATCTAGTGACGTAAGGAAATGCTTCACGCATTTCTGGCGGTCCCAGGAGCTGCAAGAGCATTACATCGGCGCCCTGGTGCAGGTGGCGGAAAGGGTCTCCGATGTTCCCTTCGTGCTGGGCTACGACATCATGAACGAGCCTTCCGCGGGGGACATCCCCAACGGCGAGGGCGAGTTCGAGAAAGGGTATCTTCTACCCTTCTACCGGAGGGCGGCGGAGGCCCTGCGGAGGGTACACCCAGGCGCTACCGTGTTCATCGAGCCTCACATGCCGGACATGTACACATCCAAGATGACCGGCCCAGGCATCACCAACGCGGTCTTTGCCCCCCACCTATACAATCCGGTTTCCAACATGCTTCTCATCTACGTACCTGACTTCGCTCTTTTCTGGATATTTCTGGAATTACTCAAGGCCAAGGCCTCTGGGTTGGGGCTTCCCTTGTTCATCGGGGAATTCGGCGCTCACTGGGGCACCAGGCCGGAGGGCTCCCGGAACCGGTCGGTGGACAACGCCCTGCGGCTTTTCGAGAACAACTTCCTCGGTTGCGCTTACTGGGATTTCAGCGTGCAGGACGTGGACGCCTGGAACGGTGAGGATTTCTCCCTCCTGGACCGGGAGGGTAGACCCAGGGGGCTGGAGGTCAACGTGCGGCCCTACGCTGTGCGCCTGAAGGGCGAGCCCCTGAGCCAGGGCTTCGATCTTTCCTCCAGGACCTACCGGCTGGCCTTCCGCTCCGATCCTGGGGGGCCGCCCACGGAGATCTTCGTACCCCGGGAGGTGCATTACCGTGGGGGATTCCGGGTGGAGGTCTCTGACGGGAAATGGAGCTTCCGCCGCAAGGAAGGGATACTCCGCTACGTCCCTTCTCGGAAGGGTGAGCACGTGGTCACCATCAGGCCGGCTTCCTGACCGTATCCCAAGTCTTTTCAGGGGACCAGGCGGTCCATAACCACCAGGCACTCTACGTGGGGGGTTCCGGGGAAGAAATTATAGGCCCGCAGGAAGACGGGGCCATAGCGTGCGGATATCGCCTCCAGGTCTCGGGCCTGTGTGTAAGGGTTACAGGAGAGGTAGACGATCCTTTTAGGCTCTTTCTCCAGCAGCGCGGACACCACTTTCTTGTGCAGGCCCGTGCGGGGAGGGTCGAACACGAAGACCGATCCTTCGCGGGCCGAGGGGATGAAGTCCTCGGCTCGTTCCAGCACCACCTCGAAGTCGGGTACTCCGTTGATTTCCGCGTTGAGAGCCGCCCAGCGGGTGGCCTCAAGGTCCGATTCCACCAGCACCACCTTTTTCGCCTCAGAGGAAAGCCCTATGGTACCCACACCGGAATAGAAGTCGTAGAGGGTCTGGGCTTCTGAGGTGAAACGAAGGATGTCGCGCAGGGCCTCCTCGAAGGCAGGGACGTTGACCTGAAAGAAGCAGGTCTCGGAGAACAGGAACCTTCTTCCCAGCACCTCCTCCTCCAGCTCCGAGCGGCCGAGGTCGGCCAGCTCCTCCGTGGCCACTGAGGCGGGTGAGCGGGGGTCGGAGTAGAACACGCGCAGGCCCGCCAGCCAGGGAACGACAGGGAGGTCGACGAAGGGTAGCCTGCCGGGTTTTTCCCGCAAAAATAGGGCCGCCAGCGTGGTGCCGGCGGAATTGGCCCGTACCACCAGGGACTTGAGGGATGACGCGGGAAACCCGCTTTCCCGCAAGAGGGCACAGAGCTTCAGGGAGACGGAATTCATGGCAGGGTGAGCGAGGGCGCATCCGCCCGGGAGCTCCACTTTGCCCTTCCTTCCCCGGCGGAAGAAAGCCAGGGATACCTTTTCCCGGAGGAAGCTGAACTCCATCTTGTTGCGGTAGCCGAAAACCTGGGGGCTTTGGAAGATATCCAGCTCCACCGGCCTGCCCAGGGCGGAGGAGAGCAAGCTTTCAACCCTTTCACGCTTCGTCTCCAACTCGCCCTGGATATCCATTATTTGCCAGGGAGAGCAGGAGAGGAAGTGGTCCTCTAGCGGCGTGGTCCTGCGAGGGGAGGGCTCCAGGACCTCTTCGGCAACGCCGTGGAATTCTCCCTTACTTTTACTGGTGACCCTGACCCTGACCAGTTCTCCCGGGAGGGCTCCCCACACGTGAAAGGGGCGGCCGTCCTTCCAGCCCAAGCCGGCCCCCTCCTCGTCCAGGTCGAATATCCTCACCTCGGCTTCCCGCACCGCGTCATCACCTCCCCGGGTTGGAGCCGGTTAACGCTTGCTCGAATCGTAGCGCTTGCTCGAATCGGAAGTATCTCATTGCGGGAGCCGGGGAGGCAATAGTGGGGCGTTCCCCACGCCATGGCCGGAAATGCCGGGCAAGGACCCAGGAACACGGCGTCCGGGTGTAGGGGTCCCTGGGAATCACCAGGTTTGGGTCCAGGGGAGCCAAAAGAAGTCTCGAATAGATGCTGCCAGGGGTGGTCTAAGTGCGTCACAGGGGAGGGTTTTTCCGGCGTCCGGGTATCGACCATAAGCGGCAAAGGGGAGTTCCCAGGACCACGGACGGGAGCGCACCTCAAGGGGCTAGGGGCGCGGTGAAGAAGAAGGTGGCTCCCCTGCCCGGTTCGCTCTCCACCCACACCTTGCCGCCCCAGCTCTCCACCGCCCTCTTCACCGTGGAAAGGCCGATGCCCAGCCCCGGGGATCCATGTGGGGAGTACCGCCGGAATGGCTGGAAGATGAGGGGCTGGACCTCCAGGGGAATGCCCCGACCGTTGTCCCTCACGTAAAAGGTGACCGTTCCCTTCTCCTGGCGCGCACCGATTTCGATGCGGGGAGAGGGCACTTCCCCCATGTGCCTCATGGCATTGCTGATCAGGTTGGAGAAGACCTGCCGCAGCCGTACCGGGTCCACCAGGACAATGGGCATGTCGTCGTGGATGCTCAACGAGATCCCCTTCTCGGTCAATCCCTCCTCGAGGTCCATGAGGACCTCCGCCAGGACCTCCTCGGGCTCCACGGAATGGAATTCCGTCTCCAGGTGCCCCGCCTTGGCGTATTCCAGCAGTGAATTGACCATCTGCCGCATGCGGCGGGCGCCGCTCACGATGCTCTCCAGGCATTCCCGCTCTGCCTCTGTCCGCCCCTCCTGGTCCGCCTCCAGGGCGGCCCGGGCATATCCCTCCACCACCGCGATGGGAGTCTGAAGGTCGTGGGAGAGGGTGTGGGCAAAGGCCTCCAGCTCCTCGTTGCGCCGCTGGAGGAGGGTCT
>JAPWVA010000126.1 GCA_028275245.1 Actinomycetota bacterium | reverse complement strand
GGAAGATCACTTCCTTGCCCTTCAACCCGCGGGTCGGCAGCCCCAGCCAACGCCCCTTCAAGCGGCCCTCCCCAGAACGGACCTGGCCGCCTCCGCCACATGTCCCGGCGTGAGACCATAATGCTCCATGAGTTCCTCCACGCCCCCCGAGGCACCGAACCGGTCCCTGATCCCCACCCTGCGGAGGGGGACGGGGAGCTTCTCCGAGAGAAGTTCCGCCACCGCCCCTCCCAGTCCACCCAGGATGGAATGGTCCTCGCAGGTCACCACCCTTCCCGTCTTGGAGGCCGAGGCCAGTATGGCCTCCTCGTCCAGAGGCTTTATGGTGTGCACGTTGAGGACCTCCGCCTCTATGCCCTCCCCGGCCAGGATCTCCGCCGCCACCAGGCTGTTGTACACCATAATGCCGCAGGCCAGGATGGTCACATCCCGTCCCGGGCGCATCATCACCGCCTTTCCCAATCGGAAACGGTAGTCCTCGTCGAAGAGCACGGGGAACTTGGGCCTGCCCAGCCGGATGTAGAAAGGGCCTTCCAAGTAGGCTACCGCCTTCACCGCCTCCCTCGCCTCGTAGTAATCGGCGGGGACCACCACTCTCATCCCGGGGATGAGCCTCATCAGGGCCACATCCTCCAGGGCCTGGTGGGAAGAACCGTCCTCTCCCACCGTGATGCCCCCGTGGGTTGCGCATATCTTCACATTCAAGTGTGAATAGGCTATTGTGTTGCGCACCTGGTCGTAAGCCCTACCGGTGGCGAACATGGCGAAAGAGGAGGCGAACACTATTTTCCCGGTGGTGGCGAGGCCCGCCGCGGTGGCCATGAGGTTCTGCTCCGCCACCCCGCAGTCGATGAAGCGTTCCGGGAACCTTTCCTTGAACCTCTCGGTCTGGGTGGACTTGGCGAGGTCGGCGTCCATAACCACTATGCGGTGGTCTTTTTCCCCCAGCTCGAGAAGGGCTTCCGCGTACGCGTCCCTGGTGTGCTTGCTTCCCTTGTCCGGGATCATGACTCCTCTATTTCCCTGAGGGCCCTCTCCATCTCCTCGAGGGTAGGCGCCTTCCCGTGGAACTCCACTGCGTTCTCCATGAAGGAGACCCCCTTGCCCTTGACGGTGTGGGCCACGATCATGGTGGGTCTCTCGGACGCCTCCGCCAGGTCCAACGCCCGACAGATCTCCACCACGTCGTGTCCGTCCACCTCCTGGACCTCCCAGCCGAAGGACCTCCACTTGGCGGGTATATCCCCCAGGCTCACCACCTCACAGCAGGGTCCGTCTATCTGGAGGGAGTTGTGATCCAGGAAGGCCACCAGGTTGGACAGCCGGTGATGGCCTGCCAGCATGGCCGCCTCCCAGATCCCCCCCTCCTGGCTCTCTCCGTCTCCGATGAGGGCATACACCCTGGCCGGGTTGTGCTGGATACGCAGTCCCAGGGCCATCCCGCAGGCGGCGGAAAGGCCTTGCCCCAGGGAACCGGTGGATATCTCCACCCCCGGTGTGCGCCTCATGTCCGGGTGTCCCTGGAGCATGGAACCCCACTGACGAAGCTTCCACAACTCCTCCCGGGAGAAGTAGCCAGCTCGGGCCAGCACCGCGTAAAGGGCAGGGGCGGCATGTCCCTTGGACAACACGAAACGGTCCCTCTCAGGCCAGCGGGGATCGGAGGGGCGATGCCTCATCTTGTAGAAATACAGGCAGACCAGGATCTCGACGCAGGAGAGGGACCCACCGGGGTGACCGCTGCCGGCCAGTCCTATCATGCGCACCACGTCCCACCGGACCCCTTTGCAGATGGGCTCCAGCCTCTCTCTGAGGGCCCTTTCCTCTTCCGCCTCCAACACCGACTCTCCCGCTGGGCTACCCAAGGGGTTCATGAAACCTCACCTTCCCCGCGGGGCCCTTCATCCCTCCAGCTCGAGGGGCTTTCCCCGCTGGCGGAGGAATTCCTCCAGCCTCATGATGGAGTAGTTTATCACGGCCTGCGGACTGACGTCATTTTGCTCGATTATTTCCACGGCGTGGCCGAATTCCCCTGCAAAGGTGGCCACGTGGGCATCGCTTCCCACCGCAAGCAGCCCTCCCACCCGCTTGACCTCCCGCACCATCTCCCGACACAGCGGATCGCTCCCCTCCCTGGTGTAGACGAAGGAGCTGTTGTTGACCTCCAGGGCCTTCCCGTAACGCTTGGCCGCCTCCGATAACCGGCGCATGTCCACCGGGTAATTGGGATTATCCGGGTGCACTATGACATCCACCAGGGGGTGGGCCAGGGCGGCCAGCAAGGCCCGGGTATTCTCCTCCACGCTGCCCCCCTCGTACCCGGTATAGGGGTGGATGCCCGCCAGCACCAGGTCCAACTTCTCCAGGACCCGGTCGGGAAGGTCCAACCTTCCCCCGGTGTCCAGGATGTTAGCCTCCACCGAGCGCAATATCCAAACCCCGTGCCACCGCCGGGGAAGCACCTTCAGGTTCCAGAAGTGGTAAAGGTTCCCCCCTCCCGGCACTGCGGGCCCGTGATCGGCCACCGCTATTGCCTCCAGCCCCTTGGACGCGGCGTAGCGGGCACATTCCTCCACCGTGGAATAGGCATGACCGCTGGCCACCGTGTGCACGTGCAGATCCACCCGGATGGGAGGGAACTCGGAGGAACTCATCGTGCCCCGGTCCGATCCGGTCCCGTGCAGATCCCTCTCCATCGTGCGCTTGACTCCCTTCGGCGCCAGCCGCTCCGCTCGCCGACTCCCCTCCACCATCCCCACCGTCGCCGGTATTCCGAGCCCGGGACGGGGAATGGGACGGTTCCCATCCCCTCAGCGTTTGCCGGGATGTCCAGTGCCGAAAGGCCTCTGTGGCCTCTCAACTCCGCCCCCTTCCCCTCCCGAGGCTTTCCAGCGCAGGTAGGCATCCACCAGCTCGTCCAGCTCGCCGTCCAGTACCGCGTCCACGTTGCCTATCTCCAAGTCAGTACGGTGGTCCTTCACCAAGCGGTAGGGGTGGAGGACATAGGAGCGGATCTGGCTGCCAAAACCGATGTCTCGGCGTTCCCCCCGCAGGCGGCGGATCTCCTCCTCCCTCTCCCTCCTCGCCAGCTCGGCCAACCGGGCCTTCAGGATCCTGAGGGCGGTCTGACGGTTGGATATCTGGGAGCGCTCGTTCTGGCAGGAGACCACAATTCCCGTGGGGATGTGGGTGATGCGCACCGCCGAGTCGGTGACGTTAACATGCTGGCCCCCCGCCCCGCTGGAACGGAAGGTCTCCACCTTCAGGTCCTTAGGGTCTATCTCCACGTCCTCTTCCTCGTCCAGCATGGGGATGACGTCTAGGGAGGCGAAGGAGGTGTGGCGCCTGCGGGAGGCGTCGAAGGGGGAGATGCGTACCAGGCGGTGGACGCCCTTCTCGGCGGAGAAGAGCCCATAGGCGTTCTTCCCGTGGACGCTGAAGGTGGCGCTCTTGATGCCTCCCCCTTCGCCCTCCTGCACGTCGTGTAGGTCCACCTTGAAACCCCGGGACTCCGCCCAGCGCAGGTACATGCGCAGGAGCATCTCCGCCCAGTCCTGGGATTCCAGCCCGCCGGCGCCGGGGTGGATGCTCACTATGGCATCCTTGTGATCCAACTCCCCGGAGAGGAGGGATTCCTCTTCCAACCTGTCGACTTTCTTCCGGAGCCGGGCCACGCCCTCCTCCACCTCGGGCCGGAGGGAGAGATCCTCCTCTTCCTCCGCCAGCTCCACCAGGGCTCGCAGGTCCTCCTCCTCCCTGACCAGGCTGTCGTATCCTTCCACCACCGCCTTGAGGGAGGACATCTCCTCCAGCACTCGGCGGGCTTCCTGCTGATCCTCCCAAAAAGAGGGTAGGGAGGCCTTCTCCTCCAGTTCCCTGAGCCTCTCCCGCTTGCCTTCTACGTCAAAGATACTCCTTTATCTTGAGGATCCTCCCTCGGAGCCTTCCCAGTTCTTCCTGCAGGTCCGCCATCAAGGTCATTCCATTCACCTCCCCACCAAGGCATCCCGAGGTCCTTAAGCATAAAACCCAGGGGTGACGGGAGGGAACGCTGCACCGTACTCCTCCCTTCCGTTCCGCGGGTCAACAATCCACCATTCCGTTGTCCGCCGCGTCCGGCCCTTCCGGGTCTCCAACTATCCGGCGCTGGTTTTGGAGGGCTCTCCGCCCCCGGTCTTCCAGGTGAATCTCCAGCGGGTACCCATGACGGGGTCAGGCGGTGCGCCCGCAGCAATGCTTGTACTTCTTCCCGCTACCACAGGGGCAGGGTGCATTCCTTCCAACCTTCTGACTTCGCACCGGCTCCTTCCTGGGCTTTTCCTTGCCCCCCTCCACCACCTGCAGGGCCGGACTGTCATCTCGCACAACCCGGAGGTGAAACATGTAGCGCAGGAAATCCTCCTGGATATGGTAAAGGAGGGACTGGAAGGCGGAATAGGCCTCCGTTTGGTACTCCACCAGGGGGTCATGGCCCGCGAAAGCCCGCAGGTTCACCGCGTCACGCAGGTGGTCCATCTCGTAGAGGTGTTCCCGCCAGCGGTTGTCGATGACCCGGAGCATGACCAGCCGTTCCACCTCCCGGATGTCCCTGCCCGCCTCGGCGATCTCCTTCTCCCGGGAGGAATAGAGCTCCAGGGCGTCCTCCAGCAGGGCCTCCCGAAGCAGGTCGGGAGTCAGGGAATCCTCCCGGAGATCGCTGGGGCCGAAGCTCACCGGGAAAATCCCCCGGAGGTAACGGAAAAACCCCTCCAGGTCCCATTCCTCGGGAGGTTGGTCCCCATCCAAGAAGCGGGACATCACCTCGTCCAAAACCTCCGAGAGCATCTCGGGCACCCGGGAGTGGAGGTCCTCTCCCTCGAGGATCCTCCTTCGCTGG
>JAPWVA010000125.1 GCA_028275245.1 Actinomycetota bacterium | reverse complement strand
AGGGCTCTACGGGCTTATCGGATTTTCCCTTATGGAGGGTATGATCCCGGCTCAGGATGAATGCTGGCGGCGTGTCTGAACCATGCAAGTCGAGCGGTCGGGATGGTGAGGGTGTTCCTTCGGGTGCATCCGATCCAGCCCGATAGCGGCGAACGGGCGAGTAACACGTGAGTAACCTACCCCCGCGACCGGGATAACGCCTCGAAAGGGGTGCTAATACCGGATAAGCTCACATAGTGGCGGATGCCATGGTGAGAAAAGGGGGCGTTTAGGGAAACCGGCGCTCTCGCGCGGGGATGGGCTCGCGGCCTATCAGCTAGTTGGTGGGGTAAAGGCCTACCAAGGCTATGACGGGTAGCCGGCCTGAGAGGGTGGTCGGCCGCACCGGGACTGAGACACGGCCCGGACTCCTACGGGAGGCAGCAGGTCAGGATCTTGCGCAATGGGCGAAAGCCTGACGCAGCGACGCCGCGTGGGGGATGAAGGCCTTCGGGTTGTAAACCCCTGTCGGGTGGGAAGAAAAGCACGAGGGCGAACAGCCCTTGTGTCTGACTGTACCACCGGAGGAAGCCCCGGCTAACTCCGTGCCAGCAGCCGCGGTAATACGGAGGGGGCGAGCATTATCCGGATTCACTGGGCGTAAAGGGCGTCTAGGCGGCTTCACAAGTCGGGCGTGAAATCCCTCGGCTCAACCGAGGAACTGCGTCCGATACTGTGGGGCTTGAGGGCGGGAGAGGGAGGTGGAACTTCTGGTGTAGCGGTAAAATGCGTAGATATCAGAAGGAACACCGGTGGTGAAGACGGCCTCCTGGCCCGTTCCTGACGCTGAAGCGCGAAATCTGGGGGAGCGAACGGGATTAGATACCCCGGTAGTCCCAGCTGTAAACGATGGGCACTAGGTGTGGGGGGATTGAATCCCTCTGTGCCGAAGCTAACGCATTAAGTGCCCCGCCTGGGGAGTACGGCCGCAAGGCTGAAACTCAAGGGAATTGACGGGGGCCCGCACAAGCGGTGGATCATGTGGCTTAATTCGATGCTACACGAGGAACCTTACCAGGGCTTGACATGTCGGTGGTACCGAACCGAAAGGGGAGGGACCTCCCTTGTGGAGGAGCCGACACAGGTGCTGCATGGCTGTCGTCAGCTCGTGTCGTGAGATGTTGGGTTAAGTCCCGCAACGAGCGCAACCCCTGCCCTTAGTTGCCAGCGGGTAATGCCGGGCACTCTAAGGGGACTGCCGGTGACAAACCGGAGGAAGGTGGGGATGACGTCAAGTCCTCATGGCCTTGATGCCCTGGGCTGCACACGTGATACAATGGCCGGTACAAAGGGTCGCGAAGCCGCGAGGCGGAGCCAATCCCAAAAAGCCGGCCTCAGTTCGGATTGCAGGCTGCAACTCGCCTGCATGAAGGCGGAATCGCTAGTAATCGCTCATCAGAATGGAGCGGTGAATACGTTCCCGGGCCTTGTACACACCGCCCGTCACGCCATGAGAGTCGGCTGCACCAGAAGTCGCCGGGCTAACCCCGGAAGGGGGGGCAAGCGCCGACGGTGTGGTCGATGATTGGGGCGAAGTCGTAACAAGGTAGCCGTACCGGAAGGTGCGGCTGGATCACCTCCTTTCTAAGGAGAAGCCTTCCATTTTGGATCCCGTGGATGTCCTGCTCAGCTTTGAGGGACCCGATGGGGCCTATAGCTCAGGAGGTTAGAGCGCGCCCCTGATAAGGGCGAGGTCTCTGGTTCGAGTCCAGATAGGCCCACCATGGGGGGATGTAGCTCAGCGGGGAGAGCACCTGCTTTGCACGCAGGGGGTCAGCGGTTCGAATCCGCTCATCTCCACCAAAGGCCCCTTCGGGATGCTCTTTGAAAAGTTAGGGGATCGGGACTCGGGCGATCTGAGGTGTGTGGTTAAGTTACTAAGGGCATACGGTGGATGCCTTGGCAGCGGGAAGCGATGAAGGGCGTGGCAAGCTGCGATAAGCCTCGGGGAGCCGCACGCAGGCGTTGATCCGGGGATGCCCGAATGGGGGAACCCGCCGCTGGTAATGCAGCGGCATCCTATCCTGAACACATAGGGATAGGAGGCGAACCTGGGGAAGTGAACCATCTCAGTACCCAGAGGAAAAGAAAGAAGGATTCGATTCCGTGAGTAGCGGCGAGCGAAAGCGGAAGAGCCCAAACCGCATTTGGGGAGAAGCCCGCAAGCGTTCCAAATGCGGGGTTGTGGGGGGAAGCAGGGCCGGGTTGCGGACCGGCCGGGAAGTTACAAATCCTTCTCATAGCCGAACGGCCTGGAAAGGCCGGCCATAGAGGGTGATAGCCCCGTAGGCGAAATGGGAAGGACTTCCTGTGCTTCCTTCCCGAGTACCACGGGAAACGCAATTCCTGTGGGAAGCAGGGAGCACCACCTCCCAAGGCTAAATATTCCCCGCTGACCGATAGCGAACGGAGTACCGTGAGGGAAAGGTGAAAAGAACCCCGGGAGGGGAGTGAAATAGAGCCTGAAACCGTATGCCTACAACCAGTGGAAGGGCTATGCCGGAATGAGATCCCGCTATCTTTGCGGGAGCTTCCGGAACGCCTGACCGCGTGCCTTTTGCAGAATGAGCCGGCGAGTTGCTCTGCGTGGCGAGGTTAAGCGCTTCTGGCGCGGAGCCGTAGCGAAAGCGAGTCCTAACAGGGCGACCCTATGTGGCATCCCGGGGGTTCCCGGGATGTAGTCGCGCGGAGCAGACCCGAAGCCAGGTGATCTACCCATGGCCAGGGTGAAGTGCGCTTAATAGCGTGCGGAGGCCCGAACCCGTTGATGTTGAAAAATCATGGGATGAGCTGTGGGTAGCGGTGAAAAGCCAATCGAACCTGGGGATAGCTGGTTCTCCCCGAAATAGCTTTAGGGCTAGCCTCCGGATTGGCGGGTGGAGGTAGAGCACTGGATGGGTTAGGGGCTTGAAAAGAGCTACCAAACCCAACCAAACTCCGAATGCCGCCTTGCCTTATCCGGGGAGTCAGACCGTGGGGGATAAGCTCCATGGTCGAGAGGAGAAGAGTCCAGACCGCCGACTAAGGTCCCAAAGTGTGGGCTAAGTGGGAAAGGATGTGGGGATGCTAAGACAGCCAGGATGTTGGCTTAGAGGCAGCCATCATTTAAAGAGTGCGTAATAGCTCACTGGTCGAGCGTCCCTGCGCCGAAAATGTAACGGGGCTTAAGCCCACCACCGAAGTCGCGGAATAGGCTTCTTTTTAGGGGCCTATTGGTAGGGGAGCGTTCCGCTTTAGGGTGAAGGAGGACCGAAAGGACCTCTGGACGAGGCGGAAGCGATTATGCCGGCATGAGTAGCGATAAAGCAGGTGAAAATCCTGCTCGCCGTAAGCCCGAGGTTTCCTTGGGCAACGGTCATCGGCCCAGGGTTAGTCGGATCCTAAGCCGAGGCCGAAAGGCGTAGGTGATGGGAAGCCGGTTTATATTCCGGCACCACCTGGGACGCGCTACGAGCTATGGGGGGACGCAGAAGGGTAGGCCATCCTGCGACCGGAAGTGCAGGTCTAAGCCCGTAGGGGGGTGGCTTGGGGAAATCCGGGCCACCGGGAACCCCGAGAGGCGATGGGGAGGGCGAGAGCCCATAAACTGGCCGATCCCACGCTGCCGAGAAAAGCCTCTATGCCAGCGTCTCAGGTGACCGTACCGCAAACCGACACAGGTGGGCGGGGTGAGAAACCTCAGGCGCTCGGGAGAACCCTCGTTTAGGAACTCGGCAAACTGGCCCCGTAACTTCGGGAGAAGGGGTGCCCTTTTAGCGTGAACCGACTCGCTCGGGGAGCGCGAGAGGGTCGCAGTGAAAGAGGCCAGGCGACTGTTTATCAAAAACACAGGTCTCTGCCAAGTCGTAAGACGATGTATAGGGACCGACGCCTGCCCAGTGCCGGAAGGTTAAAGGGAGGGGTCAGGCGGCCCAAAAGGCCGTTGAAGCCCTGAACTGAAGCCCCGGTGAACGGCGGCCGTAACCATAACGGTCCTAAGGTAGCGAAATTCCTTGTCGGGTAAGTTCCGACCCGCATGAAAGGCGTAACGACTTGGCCGCTGTCTCAACGAGGGACCCGGTGAAATTGTAGTGCCTGTGAAGATGCAGGCTACCCGCAGCTAGACGGAAAGACCCCGTGGAGCTTTACTGCACCCTGGTATTGGATTCTGGCATGGCATGTATAGGATAGGTGGGAGGCTGAGAAGCGGGGGCGCCAGCTCCCGTGGAGCCGCCCTTGGAATACCACCCTTGTCATGTCGGAGTTCTAACCTTGGTCCGTTATCCGGATCGGGGACAGTGCCAGGCGGGCAGTTTGACTGGGGCGGTCGCCTCCTAAAAGGTAACGGAGGCGCCCAAAGGTCCCCTCAGCGCGGTCGGAAATCGCGCGTAGAGTGCAAAGGCATAAGGGGGCTTGACTGTGAGAGAGACATCTCGAGCAGGTGCGAAAGCAGGGCTTAGTGACCCGGCGGCTCTGAGTGGAAGGGCCGTTGATCATCGGATAAAAGTTACCCCGGGGATAACAGGCTGATCTCCCCCGAGCGTCCCCAGCGACGGGGAGGTTTGGCACCTCGATGTCGGCTCGCCGCATCCTGGGGGGGCAGCACCTCCCAAGGGTTGGTCTGTTCGCCCATTAAAGCGGCACGCGAGCTGGGTTCAAAACGTCGCGAGACAGTTTGGTCCCTATCTGCTGCGGGCGTAGGAGGTTTGAGGGGAGCTGCCTCCAGTATGAGAAGACCGAGGTGGACGGACCTCCAGTGTCCCAGTTGTCCCGCCAGGGGCATAGCTGGGTAGCTGCGTCCGGATGGGATAAGCGCTGAAAGCATCTAAGCGCGAAGCCCACCCCAAGATGAGACCTCCCTGAAGGCCCCTCGAAGACTAC
>JAPWVA010000005.1 GCA_028275245.1 Actinomycetota bacterium | reverse complement strand
ACGTCGGTGCCGCACTCCACCGCCAGCCTGCCCACCTCCCGGTGGGCCTCCTCGGAATAGCGTCCCAGCTCGGCCATGTCTCCCAGCACCGCAATCGCCCTCCTCTTGCCGGCTAGGGCGGCGAAGGCCTCCAGGGCGGAGCGCATGGATGCCGGGTTGGCGTTGTAGGCATCGTTGATGACCGTCACCCCGCTTCTCGTCTCGATCATCTCCATCCTCCCCTTGCTCACCTCGGCGTTCTCCAGTCCCTCGACGATATCCGCGACGCCGACGCCCCAGTGTAGAGCGGCGGCGCAGGCGGCCAGTGCGCTCAAAACGATGTGCATGCCTGGAAGGGGCAGGGTTATCCTGGCCAACTCTTCACCGGCCACGGATAAGACGAAGGAGGGCCTGCCCCGCCCGTCCGCGGAGAGGCCCACCGCCCTCACTCGCGCTCCTGGGGAAAGTCCGAAGTGCACGAAGGGGGCGCTGCTTTTACTTTCCAGATATTTCCTGAAATCGTCCTCCCAAGGCAGGATGGCCAGGCCGTCCGGGGGCAGCGAGGCCACCAGCTCCGATTTGGCCTCAGCTATCCCCTCCCTGCTTCCGAAATAACGGAGGTGGGCCCACCCTATGTTGGTGATGACACCCACCTCGGGCCTTGCGCACCGGCACAGCCTCTCCACGTGTCCCTTGCCCCGGGCACCCATTTCCAGGATCAGGTAATCCGTATCAGCGTCCGCTTCCAGTAGGGTGAGAGGCACACCCACCTCGTTGTTGTAGCTGCCCGGCGGAGCCACTGCGCTTCCGGCCCGGCGCATTATGGAGAAGAGGAAATCTTTGGTGAGGGTTTTCCCGCTGGAACCGGTTATGCCCGCCACGCGGTAGTGACCCCTGCGCCTCTGGGCCGCACCCAAGCGCAGGAGTGCGGTGAGGGTGTTGCCCACCTGCACCACGCCCACGCCGAGGGACCGTGCCCTCTCCAGGAGGCCCCCATCCACCCGGGAGACCACCAGGGCACGCGCCCCCTTCTCCAGGGCTTGTTCCAGGAAATCGTGGGCATCGTACCGTGCCCCCCGGAGGGCCAGGAAGAGCTCTCCTCCCCGCATGGTCCTGGTGTCGGTGGAAACGGAATATATTTCCATATTGTAATCCCCGGAGAGGAGCCTCCCTCCCGTTTCCAAAACGATCTCTCCCAGACTCATGGGTATCACTATCCCATCCCCCAGGTCACCTACTGTTAATACCTTCCATGGAACTCCCTGTCTCCCCTTTCGATCCTCCGCTCCCGCCTTGCCCGATGTCCGATCAGGGGAACTGCCGGTCCACACCGACCCTCGAAACGCCTCGCACCCGCCGTGCCCGCCGGCGAAACGCTCAATCCCAGGTGGAACAAGCCCGTCTCACCGCCTCCCGATCAAGCGCCCTCTGCAAGTCCTAGGGCTTCAGCCATCCTTCCCCTCCAACCTCTCCCTCAGAGCCCAAGAGGCCTCCTCGACATCGTCGAAGGGTACAACCCGATCCGCGAAGATCTGGGTCCTTTCGTGCCCTTTTCCCGCGATGAGCACCACGTCTCCCCCCACCGCCTCCGCAATCGCCCTCCGGATGGCCTCCCGGCGGTCGGGCACCACCCAGTACTCCCCGCCGGAATCCACCTTCTGGACCCCTTCCAGTATGTCGCTGATGATGGCCATGGGGTCCTCGCCGCGCGGGTTGTCGGAGGTGATGATGGCCAGGTCGGACCCCTCCACGGCGATCCTTCCCATCTCGGGGCGCTTTCCCCGGTCCCGGTCTCCCCCACAACCGAAGACCACCAGGACCCTTCCCGCCGCCATCTCTCGGCAGGCTTCCAGGGCCTTTCGAAGGGAATCGGGGGTGTGGGCGTAGTCCACCAGCACTGCGAAGTCCTGGCCCTCCTCCACTTTCTGGAACCTCCCCTCCACACCCGGGAAATCTAGGGCGGCCTGGAAGGCCTTCTCCAAGTCCCATCCCAGCACCGCCGCCACTCCCAGGGCGGCCATCAAGTTGTAGAGGTTGAAGCTCCCTGCCATCCGGGTCCTGCCCCTGGCCTTCCAACCTTCCCATTCCACCTCCACCCGAAGGCCGCCGGGGTCTGAGTCCAGGACCCTCCCCCTCAGTTTGGCCCCCTTATCTTGGCCGTAGAGGAGCACCTCACCCCCGGCCATTCCCGCCAGTCTCCTACCCCAGGGGTCATCCCCGTTTATCACCGAGGCCTTGGGGGCCATTCCGCCCCTCTCCCGCGGGAGGAAGAGCCTCGCCTTGGCGGAGAAATAATCTTCCATGTCGCGGTGGAAGTCCAGGTGATCCCGGGTGAGGTTGGTGAAGACCGCCGCCCGGAATTCGCACCCATCCACCCGCTTGAGGGCCAGGGAATGGGAGGAGACCTCCATGGCCACCACCCGGCAACCCGAGTCGGCCATCTCCCGCAAAAGCCGCTGCAGATCCAGCGACTCGGGGGTAGTCCTCCCCACTGGGTACTCCCTCTCCCCCACGCGATAGGTCACGGTACCCAGGAGGCCCGTGGTCAGGCCCTGTGCAGCGGCCATCCTCTCTACCAGGAAGGCAGTGGTGGTCTTGCCATTGGTGCCGGTAACCCCCACCAGTTGCAGCAAACCCGAAGGGTGCTCGAAGAAGCGGTCGCTAAGAAGGGCCAGGGCCAACCGGGTATCCGCTGCGGAGACCACGGGCACGCCGCCGGCCACGGCCGGGGAAGGCTCCCGTCCCTCCCGCACCAGCAGGGCGGAGGCCCCCCGCTGGATGGCCTCGGTTATGAAGTCGTGGCCATCCCGTACAAAGCCCTCGATGGCCACGAAGAGGTATCCCTGCCTCACCTGGGCGGAGTGGTAGGCGAGGCCGGAGACGAGGACGCGGGGGTCTCCCCGTAGACGGGACTGGGGCAAGCCCTCCACCAGCTCCCCCAAAGTCCATCTTTCCTTCCTCTCCAAGCCTTCATCCCTCCCGGAATCCCTGGAAACTGCCCGGTCTCCCGCTCACCTCGCCTTTTTTCCCGCCAGGTCCTTGGTATTGACCTTGTCCAGCGATAGGGGGACGCCCAGCCTCTGCAGGGCGAACTCCATGACCCCGGAGAAACAGGGGGCGGCGGTCAAACCCCCGTAGACGGGACTGGGATCGTCCAAGGTTATCACCGCTACCAGCCGGGGGTCCTCCAGCGGGGCGAACCCGGCGAAGGAGGCCATGTAGGCCCTGCTGTACCCTCCCCTGGGGGAAGGCTTCATAGCGGTTCCCGTCTTGCCGCCACAGTTGTACCCCACCATGGCGGCACGGGTCCCGGTGCCGAAGGTCACCACGTCCCCCAGCATCTTCCTAAGGGAAGCCGCCGCTTCCGGGGAGCAGAGAGTATCCCCCTCGTCTCCCTGCTCTCTCGCCTCCCCCCTGCCTTCCTCTCCCACCGACTTGAGGAAGTGGGGGCGGACCAACCTACCCCCGTTGGCTACCGCCGCGGTCAGGACAGCCAGCTGTAACTGGCTCACCGCCACGCCTTGCCCTATGGCCACCGTGGGGAGGGTGGTCTCGGACCAGCCGCCCAGGGCTGGCAACCTCCCCGGGTTCTCCCCCGGGAAGTCCACCCCCGTTGTCTTACCCAATCCCAGACGGGCGAGGAAACGGTGCAGGCCCTCCTTTCCGAGCATTTGCGCCGCCTTGATGGTCCCCACGTTGGAAGACTGGGCGATGACCTCGTCGAAGGTCAAGTCGCTCTTGGGCATGGGGTGGTCGTCCCTGAAGGTGGAGCTCCCCACCCGCAACTCCGTGGGGACGTGCAGGACCGTGGAAGGGGAGACCACCCTGGCCTCCAGGCAGGCAAGGGCGGTGGCCATCTTGAGGACCGACCCCGGCTCGAAGGCATCGGTCACGGAGCGGTTACGGGTTAGCTCTGGCTTGACCTCGGGGTAACGGTTCAGGTCGAAGTCGGGGTATACCCCCATCGCCAGGATCTCGCCCGTCCAGGCGTCCATCACCAGGGCTGCTCCCCAGGCCGCCCCCGTCTCGGCCACCGCTTTCTTCAACTCGTCCTGCAGCTTGAACTGTAGTTGGGCATCAAGGGTGAGGTGGATGTCCTTCCCATCCTCGGGCTCCTCCAGCATCCTGGTCACCCCAGGTATGGGCTCCCCCCGGGCATCCAGCTCCATGGCTGCCTTTCCCCGCTTCCCCGCCAGCAAATCCTCGTACTGGAGCTCCAGGCCGGAGAGGCCCACATTGTCGGTGCCCACGTATCCCAGCACGTGGCAGGCCAGCTCCTTGTTGGGATATACCCTTTTGCTGTCCTTCTCCAGACCTATCCCCTCCAGCCCCATGGACTTGATGGACTCGGCGGTGGCGACATCCACCTTCCGGGCCAGGTACACGAAACCGCGGCTGGACCTGATCTTGCTTTCCAGTTCCTGTCTAGGTAGCTTGAGCACCAGGGAGAGCTCGGAGGAGGCCTTTTGCACGTCCTTGACCAGGTAAGATATGGCATAGACGTTATAGCATTCCATACTGTAGGCAAGGACTTCCCCATTGCGGTCCAGTATCCTTCCCCTCCTGGGTTTCAGCTCCAGCAAGTGGTTCCGCTGGTCCTCGGCCAGCTTTCGGTATTCATCGGCCTTTACCAGCTGCAGGTAGACCAGCTTGGCGGTCACAGCGGAGAAGGTGAGGATGAAGGCCAGCGCCAGGAGGAAGATCCGAAGACCCTTATCGCCTCTTCTTGCCATCTCGTCCTCCGAGAATAGCTGGGAATCGCGTTCTTTCTCCCCCGCCTCAGCGCCCATCGGGGGCCATCCTGATGGCAGACTCCCCGTCACCGGGAACTTCCGACATCACCCGCACCGGGTCGGTTCCCCGGACCATCCCCAGGACCCTTTCCGCCACCCTCTCCATCTCCCTTACCGATTCCGCCTCGGCCAAAGCCGCCCTCAACTCCTCCTGCCTGAGCCTTTCCTGCTGCACGAGCTTCTCCACCTCCCTGGCCTTCATCTCACATCGGGAGGCAAGATCTTGGACAAAAAGGGTGGCGAAGAGCACGGTCACTCCCAGAAGGACCGTGGCCATGGAAAGCAGGAATGCCCTCCGGGCAAACCGTGCCCGGCGGGACCTCTCCGCCAGGCGTGATAGGTCCCTCCTCCCCTCGCCCGGCGCGTGCGAGGGTATCTGTTCCGGTCGGGATGCCCTTTTCCACTCCAGAGCCAGCGACATGCCGGCCACCTCCAGACCTACACCGATTTACCTCCTCTCCAGTGCCCTCAACCGGGCGCTTCGTGCCCTGGGGTTGGCCAACACCTCCTCCGGCGAGGGCTTAAGCGCGCCGGACGTGAGCAGTCGGGCCGGCTCCTGGTCACCGCAGGAACACCTCTTCTCCACCGGGCAGCGACAGCGCCCGGCCCGCCCGGCGAAGAATCCCTTCACCAGCCTGTCTTCCAGGGAATGGTAGGCTATGCACACCATCCTCCCCCCGGGGGCCAATACCTCCCACGCACTCTCCAGGCCTTGCCTTATCTCGTCCAGTTCTCGGTTGACCTCGATCCGTAGAGCCTGAAAGGTCCTCCGCGCTGGATGACCTCCCCTCCTGCGGGCGGGGGCCGGTATGGCCTCCCTTACAATCTCAGCCAGTCGATCCGTGGTATCGATGGGCGCGCGCTCTCTCTCGAGGACGATGCGCCGAGCGATACGGGAAGCCCAACGCTCCTCGCCGTACTCGCGGATAATGCGCGCCAGCTCTCCCTCCTCATAGGTATTCACCACCTTCCATGCGTCCAGGGCCTGTCCCCTGTCCATGCGCATATCCAGCGGGCCTGGGTACCGGAAGGAAAACCCCCTTTCCGGAACCTCCAGCTGCAAGGCGGAGACCCCGAAGTCGAAAAGAACCCCTTCCACTGTCTCCACTCCCAGCTCCTGCAGCACCTGCAGGAGGCGGGAGAAAGGCGAGTGTACCAGCACCACGGCATCCCCGAAGCGTTCTAGCCTCCGCCTCGACCTTTCCAGGGCTTCTTCGTCCCGGTCCAGTCCTACCAGGCATCCACTGCCCCCCATCCGCTCGAGGATCGCTTCCGCGTGCCCCCCCTCCCCCACCGTGGCATCCACCACCGTGGCCCCGGGGCGAGCGTCGAGCAGCTCCACCACCTCTCGGAGGAGCACGGGGACATGGCGATATCCTCCCTCAGCCATCTCTCCCAGAACGGCGGGCCGCTCTCAACAAGGAGAGGGTGGGTGAAACCCTCAACCGTGGCCACCGCCGATTCTTCCTCAGGTAAAAGAGCAACTCATCCTCCCTCTTCAACGCACTCAGAAGCCCAGGTGGCCGATCTTACTGGCCATCTCCCCGCTTCTGTCCCAGCCCCCAGCAACCATCTCCTCCCAGCGGGCCCTGTCCCAGACCTCCACCCGGTTTTTCAGGCCCACTATGGCCACCTCCCGCTCCAGCCGGGCCATCTGCCTCAAGCGGGGCGGGATGGTGAGCCTCCCTTGGCGATCCGGCATGGCCTCGAAGGCCAGTCCCATGAGGAGCCTCTCCAGGTATCTCTTCTCCTCCAGTCCCTCCGGGAGGCTTTCCAACCTTTCCATGAGCTTCTGGTACTCCCCTCGGGGAAAGATGGCTACGCAGGACTCGAACCAGGGTACCATGACCACCCCTTCCTCCAGCTTGGGGCGGAACCGGGAGGGCATGATGATCCTTCCCTTCTCGTCCAGCGCGTGCTCGTGGGTCCCGAGGAACAACGCCTTACTTCCCCTCCACCTTCCACCCGCGCGGGCGGGTCGTCAGGTCCTTCCTGCTCCACTACAACTCCACCAAATATTATCGTTAAACCACTATACTCCACTTTACACCACTTTACACCACCGGGAAATCGTGGGCAACCCCCTCGCTCCCCGTAACGCCCTCTCCCTCTTCCCGTCTCCCCCACCGCGAATCTTTCCGGGGACCGGCCCTCCGGCCCCCCTCGCTTCACCTGGGGCATCCCGGCCAGGCGGTTCGGGCGATAGGGAGAGGGAAATCGGGTCCACGGGTGCAAGGGGATCGTCGCTGTTTTCGGTATCCTGGGCCCCCGTCGTCATGGGCCGGTCTAAGACCCACCGGTCACCGGTGCATCTTCGCGGCGCCCCGGGTTTCAGCCGGCCATCTCCCAACGGGAGGAGACGGCGGGGTAGCGTTAAGGCGCGTGCTCCGGGCGATGCCATCCTAACCCCCATGGTCACTGGTGGATGACAAGGGGGGTCCCTCTGGGTGACGGGGCCGGTACAGGGGCCTTTGGGCATCACCGCGGGACGGTCTGGGTGGGAAGGGGATCCCGGCAGGGCCCGAGGTCGACTCCGAGGATGGGTCGGTTGCAGGTCCCAGAAAAAAACAAGCCGGACCCAGGTCAGGGGATGAGCGACCTTGAGGGTCTCAGCCCTTGCTCAGGAGGAGACCAGGGGAAGGCGTTCCTCCTCCGGCTCTCCCGCCTTCCTCTTGGCCTCCAGCCAGCGCTCCACCAGGTAGGGCTTGAGGTTCTCGAACACCTCGGCCTGACGCTGGAAGTCTTTCTCCCCTTGTTCAGGAGGAGACCAGGGGAAGGCGTTCCTCCTCCGGCTCTCCCGCCTTCCTCTTGGCCTCCAGCCAGCGCTCCACCAGGTAGGGCTTGAGGTTCTCGAACACCTCGGCCTGACGCTGGACTATCTGCTCCGCCTCCATATGGGACATATTCCTGGTCTTCACGGCGAAGTCCGCGGTGCGGGCGCAGTAGAGGGGCATTAGGGAACGGACGATGTCCGCCGGGGCCAGGTCGCAGTAGAAGTTGTAGGCCACGGCGAAGTCGTAGAGCACTCGGGCCCATAAGGTCTCGGGGAAATTGAAGTCCCGAAGCCCGGTGAAATCGGTGGCCATCTTCACCTCCATGAAGTTGGGGGGCGCCATAATGCATTTCCAGAGCTCATCGTACTCGCTGTAGCCCGCCACGAAATGGTCCACCAGGTTCTCCACGTTAATGTCCATGGGGGCCGGGTCCTGGTGGGAATGGGAGCCGAAAACCCTGGTGCCCGTGCTCCCTTTCACCTGGAGCCACTTCACCTCGTGGACGCCCATGAGATAAAAGATGGTGGCCACCACCTGGGCGAACATGGAACCCAGGTCGCTCCCCGGGTCCTTGACGTTGTGGATTTTCACCCCCATGGCCGCCTGGCAGACCCGAAAGCCCTCGGTGATGGCGGTGGTGGTCATCCAGATGTCGATACCGAACTTGGCGATATCGGTACGCCAGACGTCCTGGTGGGAGTAAACCAAGGCCAGGGAACCCGTGAACCCGAAGTCACCGCCTATGGGCTGCCTTATCCTGCGGCCGTAGAGTGCCCGGGTGAGGGGATAAGCGATGTTATTGGTGATGGTACCGTCGTACTTATGCCTGATGTAGTAGGGGGCCACGAAACCGTAGCTGTGCTTCCAGACCGGCTCCCCCAGCCACTTGATCCACTCCGGGGTGATGCTGCGCAGGTCTGAATCCACCACTATGCAAATCCTAGCCTTAAGCCGGCTGGCCACCTCGAAAATGGCGTGGAAGGCCGAGCCCTTCCCGGGCAGGCCTTTATAGGGGGTGACGATCTTCTCCACTTGGGGAGGGACGGGGGTGTCCAGCACCACCTGGACCGTGTTGTCTGTGGAGCCGCCGTCGGAGTTCACCAGCACCGGCTTGAGGTCCGGGAAATAACGGACCATCCCCTCCGCCGCCGTCCTCACCACGTGGGCTATGGTGTCGGCGTTACGGAAGCTGGGGATGCCCACCAGTATATCGGCCCTGCCTATTTTCTCGCAGCGCCTTATCACCTCGGCGTCGAGGACGCTCCGGGATGATCCTGCCAAATGGACCTCCAATAAAATCCTTGCCCTCCCGCTCCCGGGATGAGCGGCGTCCCCGGGTGCGGCGGGAGGGCCGCTTCCGCGACCACATCACCGCGATCCGGAAGAACCCCTTTTCAAAACCCTTTTTAGATTAATTATAGAGGCTCTCCAAGTACCCTTGGATGCGGCGAGAGGAAGCGATAACGGCCATGCAAGCCCGGTATTTCTCCAGGAAATCTGCGTAGCGCAGGGCGGGAGGCGTGCCATCCAGGACCGTCTCTTTCCTGAGCAGGTTGGCCATGCATTCGCGGAACCCCTCCCCGTCGCCCTGGAAAAGGTAGCTCAAACCCATGAGGACGCAAGTCTTGAACACCAAGTCTTCCAAGTCCTCCCGGAGAAAGCGGCCGGGATAGGGGTCCAGCTCCTCCGGCCTCACCCGACACCACCCCTCCGGGAGCCGGGAACTTATCTTCTCCCGAGTATAGAAGAAGCGATCCACGTCCTCTCGGAACCTCCTCCACAGGGGAGCGGTCTTGGGGGGCGGGAGGTGGCGCACCCTCAAGCCCGGGTGGAGGAAGAACCGGTATCCCAGCATGCGGGCGTTGATCAGGTAGTCAATGTCTTCTCCCCGGGTCACCCGTGGGTCGAAGGCCACGCGCATGAAGAGCTCGCGGTGGATCACCATGTTCCCTCCGAAAACCCAGGGCGTGACCCTAAGTCCCTCGCCCTCCCCGATGGCCCGGAAGGCGGCGTTCATGGACTCCACCGAGGGCCAGCAAGAAAACACCCAATCCCGTTGGGGCGGCAAGAAAACGCTCCCGTCGGCGTTCACGTACACCCCCGCCAAACCGCCCACGAACCGGCCCTGGAACTCGGTGCCTATGACCTCTTCCACCTTCTCCAGGTAGTTGGGGTCTTCGTAAACCTCGTCGTCGTCGAAGAGCACCACCGCCTCTGCGCCCAGGCCGCAAGCGGCTGCCAGGCAGGCGTTTCGGATGTTGGAATAACCCCTCAGATCCAGCACGGAGGCCGCTGCCTCCCCCGCCTCCTCTTCCACCAGGGCCTTCACACGCCCCAGCGCCGTGGGGCCCAGGAAGGCCACAGGGAGACGGCCTCGGAACCCATCGGCCAAGGAGGAGACCTTCTCCTCCATCTCGCCTTCCAGATCGGGGGCTACAGCCGCTCCCACCACCAGGATTCTCAGTTCGCCGTGCCGGAGGATGGCGACGCTATCCAGGGCCCTCTGCAGGGTTCCCGGCTGATCCAGGCAGGTGGGATGGTCGTAACAGGCGTCATCATCCCTCATGGGCTCGCCGCTTCGCCTGCCCCAGTAAGTCGGGATTACCAGCACCAGCTTCATCTTTCACCTCCATTGCCGGGAAATCCATGCCTCCTCTCGGAACGCCCCCGGCGGGAAGCCACCGCCTTGGAAAAAGATCCACAGAAAAGATCCGCAGTAATCCATCGTCAGCGCGGCATCTCCCCTTGAACCCGCCGTGGAAACGCTGCCCGTAATAGATATGGGCAACGGGGGCCCGAAGCGGGAGAGGCCGTGGGGAAGGTGGCGGACGCCGAGCAGGGTCATGCCCATCCCGGGCTGAAGCGGGCCCGCGTTGCGTAACCCGGATTGAGGACGTTCCTAGGTGTTCCCCGATAAAAGCAGACCACGTTCTCCACCGCTATCTCGGTCATGCGGTTCTTGGCCTCACGGGTGTTGAAGGCGATATGGGGGGTCATGACCACGTTCTCCAGGTCCACCAGTTCGGAGAGGTCGGGGGTGGGCTCCCCAGGGAAATTGTCCAGGCCCGCACCCCTGAGCTTGCCCTTTCTCAAGGCCTCGGCCAGGGCCCTGAGGTCGAGCACCTCACCCCGGCTGGTGTTCACCAGGATGCCCCCCTCAGGCATGAGCTCTAGCTCCCTCCTACCCACCAGATTCACCGTCTCCGGGGTGAGGGCCACGTGGAGGCTGATCATCTCGCAGGAGGAGAAAAGCTCATCGAACCCCATGTAGGTGGCCACGTCCTCCATCTCCGGTCGCCTGCGGGGGTCGTGATAGAACACCTCCATGCCCAGGGCACGGCAGAGCCGGGCCATCTCGCTGCCCACTGCCCCCAGGCCCAGCAGGCCTATCCTCCTTCCCGCCAGCTGGATGCCCTCCCGGGACCACGAAGTCCACTCGCCCCTCCTCAAATCGCGGTCGCCGCGGGCGATGTTCCGCGCCACGGCCAGCAGCAACCCGAGGGCATGCTCGGCCACCGAGCGGTTCCCGTAGTCGGGGGTGTTGGTGACCGCTATTCCCAAACGGGTAGCCTCCTCCAGGTCCACGAAGTTGGCGGCCCCCACCCCGACGTAGGAGACCACCTCCAGGTTCTCGCACTGGCGCAGCACCTCGGGAGTGAGGCGTGACCAATCTAAGAAGACGGCATGTGCTTTGGAAATCCTTTCTAATAGCAAGTCCCGCTCCTCCAGGCGGTTCTTGTAATACCGGTAGGAGCCGTAGGGAAGCAGGGGAGCCAGGAGATCCCGGTATGCGCTCTCGCCTTCTATGAACTCGAGACCATCGAGGAAAACGAACAGCCTGTTCCCTTTCCCCTTGACCTCGCCTACCAGGGGCATACCACGGACACCTCCCCTTTCCCTTGCATACGCCCCTTTAACTTCTACCCGCAAGCCCAGCCGCGGGGAAACCGCTGGCCCGCCCAAGGCCCACTTGCTTCTAAAACGGAATGATTTCCCTCAATATAAAGGGAATCCATTCTGCGCCGTCCACTCTGCAAGCCACCTTACCGTTCGGTCACACGCCACGGGGAGAAAGGAAGAACCTGGAAATAATGATTAACACGAGTCCGGAGGTGCTACCAAGAACCCTTACTTGACAGTTTTTTCAAGGCTTCCTCCAGTCTCGCGTTCATCTCGTCATCGCCCACGGTGATACGCACGTGGCCGGGCAAGCCCAGGGCCGCTCCGTCGCGCACTATTACCCCGTGCTGCAATAACCCTTCGAAAAGACTCCCACCTCCCGGATCCTTCACCAAAACGAAGTTAGCCTGGGAGGGTACATAGGGGATACCGAGTTCTTCCAGGACCCGGTAGATCTTCCTCTTTCCCCGGGAATTCATCTCCCGGGACCTCTTCACATGTTCCGCATCTTCCAGCGCTGCCAAAGCCGCCTCCTGGGCAAGGCGGTTCACGTTGAAGGGGAGCTTGACCTTTTCCAGGATCTCCCTCACCCCGGGAGAACAAAGAGCGTATCCCACGCGCAGCCCTGCCAGTCCGTAGATCTTGGAAAAGGTGCGAGTCACCAGTAGATGGGGATTCTCCCTCAGGTAACCCAGGGAATCCCATGACTCGCTCTCCTCCACGTATTCCACGTAGGCCTCGTCCAGCACCACCAAGCACTTACCGGCTGTGTCCGCGAGAAGGGAGGTGAACTCACCCTCGCCCACCACGGTGCCCGTGGGATTGTGGGGCGAGCAAAGGAAGACCACTTTGCAGCGGGGACCCACCGCTTTGGCCATGGCCTCCACGTCCTGGCGGTAATCCCGCAGGGGGACGCGTATCACCTCCGCTCCCATGGTCATTGCCGCCAGCTCATAGGAGGAGAAGGTGGGGCTCGCCACCACCACCTGGTCCCCCGGCTCCAAGAAGGCGTAGGCGAGCAGGTCGAATATCTCGTCGGCCCCATGGCCCACCAGCACGTTTTCCGGCCCCAGGCCGAGCTTGTCGGCAATGGCCTCCCGCAGGCGGAGGCAAGCGGTGTCGGGGTAAAGGTGCACCGAGTCGAGGACCCGCGCCAAGGCCTCCATAGCTAGCGGCGAGGGTCCCAGGGGGTTTTCGTTGGAGGCCATCTTCACGCAACCCCGGATGCCATACTCCCGGGCCACGTCCTCTGGGGACTTGCCGGGGCTATAGACCGGTAGGTCCAAGACCTCCGCCCGGGCCAGCTTCCTGGGGTCAAATCCCGTCGTTCCCGTGGACATGAACATAACCCTGGCGCTTGAAGTATCCCACGTTTATGACCTTGGTCCTACCCAGGAGACCACCCCGCCTGCGGGGTTGGTGCACGTGCCCGTGGTAATGGTAAAGGGGGGCGTGCCGCTCCAGATAGGCGAGGATGCCGCTGCTTCCCACCACCGGCCTCCCCGCCACCACGTCGTGGACGAACTCCTCCGCCTGGGGCGGCACGTGGGTGCAGAGCACATCCACTCTCCCCAGTCCCTCCAGCTTCCTGTTGTACTCCTCCTCGCCCATCTCAGCGGGCATCCTGAAGGGGGAATGGATGGCCCCCGGTATGAAGCCGAAGAGGAGCCCATCTATCTCCACCCTTCCATCGGCCAGGACTATGCCTTCCCTCCCCTCCAGCGCTTTCTCCAGCAGCGCCGGCAGGTCGCCGTTGCCATATATCACGTAGGACCGGCAACCGATGCCCTCTAGGACATCGGCGAAACGGCAGTACTGCTCCCATACCCTCTCCTGCAGCAGCGGGAACTTGCTTCCCTCCGGGGACATCAACTCGTCTCTGAGGGCGACGGCCGCCTCAGTGCCCCGGGCCACCGCCTCCCTGACCCTGGAAATGAATTCCTCCCTTCCCAATACCTCCGGTAGGATACCGCTCACGTCCGACCAGTCCACCAGGTCAAGGATGTCCCCCAGCACCAGCAGTATGTCGGAGGGATCTACCGCCCCCCGGAGCCCCTCGAACCTGCCGTGGGGGTCGGAGATGAGCTTAATGGCCACCTTCCCCTCCTTCCGGTGATCCGTGGACGAATATACTGCCCGGCGGGGCTTCCCGCGACCTCCTCAGGGCCTCGGCCGCCGCACTGTAAAGCCTTTCCGGCATCCTGACCTCCCCGGGGAAGGATGCCACACCCCAACGAATCTCCGGCATGACCTCCCCCTCCACGAGGGAGGGGAGGAATCGCTCTAAGTAGCGGGTGAGCCTCTCCGCCATGACCCTGGCGCCCCTCCACCCTGTCTCCGGGAGCAGCACCGCGAAGTTCCCCTCGCCCAGCCTGGCCGTCACGTCGCATTCTCGGGTCAGACGGGAAAGGACACTCCCCACATAGCAGAGCAGGCGTTCCACCGCCTCCTGTCCCCCGTCCCGCCTTATCTGGGAATAATTGGTTATCTCCATCAGGCACAGGGATATCTCCCTCTCGTAACGGACAGCGCGCCGCAGCTCCTCTATCAGCCTTCCCTGGAAATAACTCCGATTGTAGAGGCGGGTTAGGGGATCCCTCAAGGGGTTTTCACTGATCTCCCGAGAGACCTCGTAATGGTAAGCCGCTGCCGCCGCCTGCATCACCAGGTCGAGGCAGCCGTTGACCCTCCTCTCCAGGGCGAAATCCACCACCTTGCCCAGTTCCACCTTCTCCCGGAAGAGGGTCCAGAACTCGTTGCGGAGGATGATGTGCTCCTGCACCAGTTCTTCTATGGAGAAATCCTGGTTCTTCCTGATGCTTCCCAGCTCCCGGGCCGCCTTCAGCAACTCTTCGCCGTCGGTTTCCTCTCCATCCGATCCCGCCACCACTAGAATCCCGTGGACTATCCTCTTCATCCTCTCCCCCGCCTCACCCCCTGCCACATCTGCACGGGCCGGCAAGGGTAGGCGCTGCATCTCGGCCGCCCACCTGGCAAATAATTCCTCTTCCAGGTATTGGTAATCCTTCATGACTTCCCTTCTGCCTCACCGGAATCCGCTTCGATCAACGAACTATGATCTTAGTGATGGGGATCTCCAGTATGTCCTCGGCCCCCCGCTTCACGAGCTCCGGGATGAGGGTATTGATCCCCTTCTTCTCCACCACGCTCTCCACGGCATAGTAACCTTCTTGGTAAAGTCGGCTTAGGGTAGGGGCCTTGAGGGAGGGGAGCACCCCCATCACCTCGGAGAGCTTCTCCTCTCTCACGTTGAACTTCAAGAGCACCTTCCCCCGGGCGCGAAGGGCGCCCTCAACGAGGATCCTGATCTCCTCCATAAGCTGCCTTTTTTCCGGGTCAGTGTAGCTCTCCCGGTTGGCCACTAACCGCGTAGTGGACTCCAGGATAGTGTCTATAATGCGCAGTCCGTGCCTGCGCAGGGTCCCACCGGTCTCCGTGAGCTCGGCCACCGCATCGGCGATCTCGGGTACCTTGGCCTCCGTGGCGCCGTAAGATAGGTAAATCCTTGCCTTCTTTCCCATCCTCTCAAAGTAATCCCTCACCAGGTTGGGATATTCCGTGGAGACCCGGACCCCCTCGGGAAGGTCCCGGGGGCTGAGGTAGGGAGAGTCTCCCGCCACCGCTAGGACTATCTTCACCACGGTTCCCACCGCCGTCTTGGTGTAGGGGAGGTCCGCCACCTCCACCACGTCTGCCCCCGTCTCCCGGATCCAGTCGTACCCGGTGATGCCCAGGTCGAAAAAGCCCTCCTCTACGTACTTGGGTATTTCCTGGGGTCGGAGGATGCGGACCTCGGCGATCCTGGGATCGTCGATGCGGGCGTGATATTCCCGCTCGCCACTCCTAAGAACCTCGAGGTCGGCGTCCTTCAGAAGCTCCAAGGTGGTGGATTCCAGGCTTCCCTTGGGCAAGACCAGCTTCAGCATGAGAACCTGCCTTTCTTACTCCAGCTAGGGCCCGCTATTCCAGCGGGAACTCCTCCTTCTCCTTGGTCTCCCTGCCGTAGGGGTCGGAGAGGCGAAAGGTGTCGTCCTCGCTGGTGAAACCGATGTCAATCTCCAGCACCCTTCCCCTCTTCCCCAGCGACCTTATCTTGTGTTTCTGCTCGGCGGGCACGGTGAACTCGTCACCTTCTCTGGGGTAATAGACATCATCGCCGATGGTTACCTCCAGGCCATCGTCCAGTATCACCCAGACATCATCCCTCAGCTTGTGGTAGTGGAGGCTGGTCTCCTGCCCCGGCTCGACGGTTATGAGCTTCACCGTGCAGGGCTGGTTCAGGGTTATGGCCTTGATGACCCCCCAAGGCTTCTTCAAGAGCATGGACACCACTTCCTTTTGAAGGAAAAGGATACCATAAAGAATAGCACTTTTCGCCGCCGCCCCTGAAAGCGCGGGAAGGCCGCCCGCACCGCAACCGATCTGGTCGCCGCCTCCCGGGGATTCAACCGCGCCCTTGCCTCTCCACGAACCAGCTTATGAACCTCCTCTTTCCTGAGGCCAATTCGGCATGTCCCGCATCCGGCACGAGCAGGAAATCGGCCTTCCCCTTTAGCCTCTCCACCAGGTCCAAGAGGTCCTCCCTGGGGTAGAAGGCCTCCCTTTCCCCGTGAACTAACAAGAGCGGGAGGCCGGGGGGAAAGGCGCTGGCCAGGTCCAGGGGAGATGGCCCCTGGGTCTTTTGGCCGGCAAAGCGCGCCCCCAACCCTCGCAGCAGCAAGAACCAGAGGGGCAGCCACATCCGGTAGGGATCCGTGTCAGGGAAGCGTGGAGGCATACCCACCACCGCCAGGGCGTCAAAGAGGTGGGGCTTTTCCACTGCTAGGGCAAAGGCGGCCATGCCTCCCAGGGAGAAGCCGGCCACCCCCACCCATAGGTGTCCTCCCTCCCGGACCAGCCCGAGCACCGCCTCCAGGTCGGCGGCAGGGCCCTCCAATCCATGCTCGAGGTCCAGTACGCCGCCGCTAGCTCCGTGCCCCCGGAAATCGAAGGTGTAAACGTCGAAAAATTCGGTCATCTCCTCCGCCAGGTCCACCAGGGGACCGTAACTCTGGCCGGTCACCGCGGGGTGGGCCAGCACCAGCGCTGGACCGGGACCACCCCCTTCCCTCCGGGGTAAGGAGGTCACGGCTATCTCCACGCCATCCCGGGCCAGGGCCCGCAGACGCCGGTGGGGGATCCGGGGCTCCCTGCGGGGAATGGCGGAGCGCAGTGAACGGAACGTCCAGGTCACCACCGCCAGGAGGAGTGGAAACCCCGCCAGGATCAACCCGAGGGACGGGGAAAGGCGAAGTCCGACCCTGCTCCCGGGGCGGGAAGGCCCCGGGCCCTTAGCGCCCTCTCCCACCCTCTCCCTCCCGGCAGGCATCCGCTTTGGCGGAAAGCGCGCCCCACCGACCGGTGAGGGAATCGGCGAAATGCCGTATGACCCGCAGGAAAGTGTCCGCCTCCTCCCTGCTCAATTCCTGGAGGATGGAGGAGATGGCCTGGGCTTGCAGGCCCTCCACCGTCATCACCAGCTCCTCCCCCTTGGGCGTCAGCTCCAGGTACGTGCTCCGCCGATCGGTGGTATCCTTGGACTTCTTAACCAGGCCCTGGCGCAGGAGATGGTTGGCCATCCTGCTGGTGGTGGGCATAGACACCAGCATCCTATGGCTCAAGTCGGAGATCTTGAGGGGTCCCTCTTTGCTCAGGTGCAACAGCATGTGGAATTGCTGGAAGGTAATTCCGTAACGGGGAAGGTACTCGCGAAACACCGCGTGGCGGCACCCCGCGATGCGATACAGCTCCCTCATGAGCTCACTGGCCCTTTTGTCGGAGGAGTTCATGAGCTAATTTTAATTTATTCACTCCCCCGGGACTAAAGGGAAGCCGAGCGGGCATAGCCGTCGTATGTGGCCCGGGTCGGATAATGAGGGAAAACCCTCCCCTTGAGGCCTGGCGGCGGAATCCGCGGTAGGATAGGGGTACCGTCACCGGTTCAGGAGATCCCCTGCCCCGGCGCCAGGATGGGGCGAAATACCGCTTCCACCCGGGCGGGGAAGGAGCCGGGGAACCTCGCACCCTTAAAGGCCTCCCGGGTCCTCCGGCGAGATGAACGGACCGGGGGCAGGGTGCGCCGCGGTCGTGATGGCACGAACTTGGAAACGCAGCCGTTACCGAAGGAGAGAACCGGATGATGCGGGAGGAACGCATAAAGGAGCTCTGGGCCAAGGCCCTCCTGGCCGGCCCTGAGCAAAGGAAGCGGATCTTAGCAGAGCTGGTCTCCTCCATGGACCTGGAGGAGAAGGTGAACCAAATGCATGGCAGCATGTCCGCTTGGGAGATGGCTGTCTCGGTCTTCCGCTACAACCACAGGCCCTTCCAGGCGGGATGGGATAACAGGCTGGGCATCCCTCCCCTCCTCTTCTCCGACGGGCCTAGGGGGATCGCCGTGGGCAATTCCACCTGCTTCCCGGTGAGCATGGCCCGGGGAGCTAGTTGGGACCCGGAACTGGAGGAGAGGGTGGGCCGGGCCATGGGGAAGGAGGCACGAGCCCGGGGGGCGAACCTGGTGGGAGCCCCTTGCATCAACCTGCTCCGCCACCCGGGCTGGGGAAGGGCCCAGGAGACCTACGGGGAGGATCCCTTCCACGTGGGAGAGATGGGGGCGGCCCTAGTGCGAGGGTTGCAGGAGGAGGTCCTGGCTTGCCCCAAGCACTTCGCCTGTAACAGCATCGAGGAATCGCGCTTTTGGGTGGACGTCCTGGTGGACGAGAGAACCCTGCGGGAGGTCTACCTGCCCCATTTCCGCCGCTGCGTCGAGGAGGGGGCCGCCTGCGTCATGAGCGCTTACAACCGGGTCAATGGTGAGTACTGCGCCCACAACCGCCACCTGCTACGGGAGATCCTGAAGGGGGAATGGGGATTTAGGGGGATCGTCATCTCCGATTTCGTCCTGGGCACTAGGGACACGATCAGGGCGGTCCTGGGCGGCTTGGACGTGGAGATGCCCCAGGGTTTCCACTATGCCCAGAGGCTTCTCCAGGCAGTGAGGGAAGGAAGGGTACCAGAGGCCCTGGTGGACGAGGCGGTCGGTCGCATCCTCGCGGTCAAGGCCGATTACTTCTCCCGCCGGACCCCGGTGTCGCCGCCTGTCGGGGCACCCCCCCTGCACAGGGAACTGGCCCTGGAGGCTGCCCGCAAGAGCCTAGTACTCCTCAAGAACGAGAGGGGAGCCCTCCCCCTTCGGGGAAGCGAGGT